>NZ_JOGH01000036.1:0-57341 GCF_000721345.1 Kitasatospora sp. NRRL B-11411
CGTTCCGCGTCCCGCCCCGCCCCCGCCGGGCCCCGCATCCCGCGGCTCCCCGTGTGCCCGGCACGCCTCCGGTGCCCCGGCCGCTTACGCTGCGACCATGCCGCGCCGACACCTCAGCGTCCGGGCCGCCCAGACCGCCAGGATCAACACCGAGCTCGCCGACCTCAGGACCCGCCTGGAGATCCGCACCGACTGGCCCCCGGAGGTGCTCGCCGAGGCCGACCGGGCGGCCGCGCTGCCCCGGCTCCCCGAGTTCGACGCCACCGACCTCGACCTGTTCACCCTCGACCCGCCGGACTCCCGCGACCTCGACCAGGCGATGCGGCTGACCCGCCGGGGCAGCGGCTACCGCGTCCACTACGCGATCGCCGACGTCGGCGCGTACGTCGCCCCCGGCGGGGCGATCGACACCGAGGCCGCGCACCGGGTCCAGACCCTGTACTTCCCGGACGGCAACGTGCCGCTGCACCCCGTCCGGCTCTCCGAGGGCGCGGCCAGCCTGCTGCCCGGCGAGCTGCGCCCCGCCCTGCTCTGGCAGCTCGACCTGGACGCCGACGGCGCGCTGGTCCTCGCCGACCTGCGCCGGGCCCGGGTCCGCTCCCGCCGCCGGCTCGACTACGCCACCGTCCAGGGCCGGCTCGATGCCGGGGACGCCGACGAGCAGCTCGTCCTGCTCGCCGAGGTCGGCACCCTGCGCGAGGCCCTGGAACAGGCCCGCGGCGGCGTCAGCCTGCCCGTCCCGGAGCAGGAGGTGGCGGCCGAGGACGGCGGCTACCGGCTCGGCTACCGCGCGCCCCGCCCCGCCGACGGCTGGAACGCCCAGATCTCGCTGCTCACCGGCATGGCCGCCGCCGAACTCATGCTGGACGCCGGCACCGGCCTGCTGCGCACCCTGCCCGCCGCCCCCGACTCCGCGTACGCCCGGCTGCGCCGCACCGCCGCCGCGCTCGGCGTCGACTGGCCCGCGGGCCTGCCCTACCCGGCGCTGATCCGCTCCCTCGACCCGGCCCGCACCGCCGACGCCGCCTTCCTCAACGAGTGCACCGGCCTGCTGCGCGGCGCCGGCTACCGGGCCTTCGACACCGCCCGCGGCACCGCCCCGCCCGCCGACCCGGGCCACGCCGCGCTGGCCGCCCCGTACGCGCACTGCACCGCCCCGCTGCGCCGGCTCGGCGACCGGTACGCGCTGGAGATCTGCCTGGCGGTGGCGGGCGGCACCGACGTGCCGGGCTGGGTCCGCGACACCCTGCCGCTGGTGCCGGGGCTGATGGAGAGCGGCGACCGGCGGGCGCACGAGGTGGAGCGGGCCTGCGTGGACCTGGTGGAGACGGAGCTGCTGCGCGGCCGGGAGGGCGAGGAGTTCGAGGCGGTGGTGGTCGACGTGGACGAGCGCCGCCCCACCGTCGGCACCGTGCAGCTGCGCGACCCGGCGGTGGTCGCCAAGTGCGACGCCCCCGACCGGCTGCCGCTGGGCCACCGGGTCACCGTCCGGCTCACGCTGGCCGACCCGGCCACCCGCACCGTCCGGTTCGCGCTGGCGGCGGACGGGTAGCCGCGGCGCGGACAGGGGCCCCGGGGCCCGGGCGGTTCCCGGGGGTCCAGGAAGCGTTCATGAAGTGGTGGGATGATCGGACGATGAGCCGATCGACCGCCGCGCCGGACCGCCGTCACAGGCTGCTGATCCTGGCCATCTGCTGCCTCAGCCTGTTCATCGTCGGCCTGGACAACACCGTCGTGAACATCGCGCTGCCCGCGATCCGCACCGACCTGCACGCGCCCGCCTCCGGCCTGCAGTGGGTGATCGACGCCTACACCCTGGTGCTGGCCTCGCTGCTGATGCTGGCCGGCTCGGTGGCCGACCGGATCGGCCGCAAGCGGGTGTTCATGACCGGGCTGGTGCTGTTCGTGCTCGGCTCGTTGCTGTGCAGCCTGGCGCCCGGACTGGGCTGGCTGATCGGCTTCCGCGCGGTGCAGGCGGTCGGCGGGTCGATGATGAACCCGGTGGCGATGTCGATCATCACCAACACCTTCACCGACCGGGGCGAGCGGGCCCGGGCGATCGGCGTCTGGGGCGGCGTGGTCGGCATCAGCATGGCGCTCGGCCCGCTGATCGGCGGCTTCCTGGTGGACACCGCGGGCTGGCCGTCGATCTTCCTGATCAACGTCCCGGTCGGGCTGGTCGCCTGCCTGCTGACCTACCGCCACGTCCCGGAGTCCCGGGCGCCCCGGGCCCGCCGGCTGGACCCGGTCGGCCAGCTGCTGATGGTGCTGCTGCTGGGCTGCGGCACCGCCGCGATCATCGAGGGCCCGGACCACGGCTGGACCTCGCCCGGCATCCTCGCGCTGGCCGCGGTCGCCGTTGCCGCGCTGATCGCCTTCCCGCTGTGGGAGCGCCGGGTCGCCGAACCGCTGATCGACCCGCGGTTCTTCCGCAGCGCCCCGTTCACCGGCGCCACCGTCACCGCGGTCTGCGCGTTCGCCGCGCTCGGCGGCTTCCTGTTCCTCAACACCCTGTACCTGCAGGAGGTCCGCCACTACACCCCGGTGGTGGCCGGCCTGTGGACGCTGCCGATGGCCGGACTCACCCTGTTCGCCGCCCCGCTCTCCGGCCGGCTCGTGGCCGGGCGCGGCCCGCGCCTGCCGCTGCTCGGCGCCGGCACCGCGATCGCCGCCAGCGGACTGCTGCTGACCAGGCTCACCGCCGACTCCCCGGCGCTCCTGCTGCTGCCCGCGTACGCGCTGTTCGGCATCGGCTTCGGCCTGGTGAACGCCCCGATCACCAACTCGGCGGTCTCCGGCATGCCGCTCTCCCAGGCCGGGGTGGCCGCCGCGGTGGCCTCCACCAGCCGGCAGGTCGGCCAGTCACTGGGCGTCGCGGTGATCGGCACCGTGGTCACCAGCGCGGTCGCCTCGGCCGGCGGCTTCACCCCCGCCACCCACGCCGGCTGGTGGATCATCACCGGCCTCGGCCTGACCGTCCTGCTCCTCGGCCTGTTCACCACCACCCCCTGGGCGGCCGGCACCGCCGCCCGGGTCGCCGCCCGCTTCGACCACCTCCCCGCCCCCGCCCGCCAGGACACCGCGGGCCCCACCCGCTGACCGGCGTACGGGAGCGCCCCGCGGAGCGGCTACGATGACCAGTACGGCGGACGAGCCGGCCGGGCGGTCGCGTCGGGTCCCTTCGGGGCCCGCCGAGGAACGTCCGGGCTCCACAGAGCAGGGTGGTGGGTAACGCCCACCCGGGGTGACCCGCGGGACAGTGCCACAGAGAACAGACCGCCTGCCGCTCCGGCAGCAGGTAAGGGTGAAACGGTGGTGTAAGAGACCACCAGCGACCGAGGTGACTCGGCCGGCTCGGTAAACCCCACTCGGAGCAAGGTCAAGATCGGCGCCCCCGGGCGCCGTGCGCGAGTGTTCGAGGGCTGCTCGCCCGAGCTCGCGGGTAGACCGCACGAGGCTGTCGGCAACGGCAGCCCTAGATGGATGGCCGCCTCCCCCGGCCGCGCGAGCGACCGGGGAGACAGAACCCGGCGTACAGGCCGACTCGTCCGCCGCCTTCCGCTTCGAAGGGCCCGGCCGCGCACGCGCGCGGCCGGGCCCTTCGGCGTGGGCGGGGACGGCCGGGGTCAGCCGACCGAGGAGTTGTAGCTGTCGATGGCGGGCTGGAGTTCCTTGGCGGCGTCGGTCAGGGCCTGCTGGGCGGTCTTGGAGCCGGAGACGGTCTGTTCGATGGCGGTCTCCACGCCCTTGCGGGCCTGCGGCATGACGCCGAGCAGGCAGCCGGCGGTGGCGGGGGTGGGCTTGGTGGCGGCGAGTTGGTCGACGGCGGTCTGGAACTGCGGGTACTTGGCGATCCACTCCTTGTCGGTGGGGACGTCCAGCGACTTGGTGTTGACCGGGAAGTAGCCGGTGCCGACGTGCCAGGCGGCCTGCTGTTCGGGGGCGGTGAGGAACTTCTCGAGCTCCCAGGAGGCCCGCTTCTGGGCGTCGGAGTGGCCGGGGCCGGAGATCCAGAGGGAGGCGCCGCCGATGACCGGGCCGCCCTGGTCGCCGGCGGCGGTCTTCGGGAACGGCGCGGTGCCGACGGTGAACTTGGCGGCCTCGGTGTAGCCGCGCAGCACGCCGGTGGACTCCAGGTGCATGGCCACCGTGCCGGCCTTGAACGCGGCCTGGGCGTCGGTGGTCTGACGGCCGGTGTTGGCGGCGTAGCCGTTCTTGACCAGGTCGGCCCACCACTGGACGATCTCGGCGCCCTTGGCGGTGTCGAAGCCGACCTTGGCGGCCTTCCCGGTGCGGCCGTTGCCGTTGTCGCAGTACAGCGAGCCGGACTCGGCCATCAGCTCCTCGACGAACCAGCCGTAGACGGCCGCGCCGAAGCCGTAGCGGACGGTCTGCCCGCTGCCGTCCTTCTTGGTCAACTGCTTGGCGAGGTCGCCGAGTTCGGCCAGCGTGGTGGGCGGCTTGGCCGGGTCGAGGCCGGCCTCCTTGAAGGCGTCGTCGTTCAGGTAGAGCAGCGGCACCGAGGAGTTGAACGGCATCGAGGCGAGCTTGCCGTCCACCGAGTAGTAGTTGCGGATGTTGGGCTGCAGGTCGTCCAGCGCGTAGCCGTCCTTGTCGGCGAACGCCTGGGCCGGGACGGTCTGCTTGGAGTCGATCATGAAGCGGGTGCCGATGTCGTAGACCTGCACCAGCGCCGGGGTGGCCTTTTGCTGCACCGACGCCTTGTACTTGGCGATCAGGTCGTCGTAGGTGCCCTGGAAGACCGGCTTCACCTCGATCCTGCCCTGGTGCGCGGCGTTGAACTGGGAGACCAGCGCGGTCAGCGTCTCGGCGTTCTTGCCCGTCATCGAGTGCCAGAACTCGACGGTGGTCACCCCGGACGCCTGGTCGAGCGCGGAGGCGGCGGGCGCGGCGGCGTCACCGGAGGCGCCGCCGCCCCCGGAGCCGCCGGAGCTGCAGGCCGTCAGGGCCAGGCCGGACACCAGCAGGGCGGCGAGCGCGCGGGCACTCTTCTTCACGGGTTCTTCTCTCTTCTACGAGGGTGGGTGCCGGGAGAGTCGAGCGGAGCGGGAGGGCCGGCCGTCAGCGGACGGCGCCGGTGGTCAGGCCGCGGACGATGAAGCGCTGGCCGAACACCACCAGTGCCAGCGTGGGCAGCAGCGACAGCACCACGCCGGCCAGGATCAGGCCGGGGTCGGCCATCTCCGAGTCGCGCAGCGTGGACAGGCCGATCTGCAGGGTCTGCATCTCGGCGGTGCGGGTGATGATCAGCGGCCAGAAGTACTGGTTCCAGGCGGACAGGAACACGTAGACGGCGAGCGCCGCCAGCACCGGCCGGTTCAGCGGCACCAGGATCCGCCACAGGAACCGCCAGTGGCCCGCCCCGTCGATCCGGGCGGCGTCCCGCAGTTCGGCCGGGAACTGCCGGAACGACTGCCGCAGCAGGAACGTCCCGAAGCCGGAGGCCAGGAACGGCAGCACCAGCCCGAAGTAGGTGTTCCCCAGGCCCCAGCCGGACAGCGTCAGGTAGTTGGGGATGACCACGGACTCCCACGGCACCATCAGGGTGGCCAGGAACAGCCCGAACACCGGCTTGCGGGCCCGCAGCGGCAGGAACACGAAGGCGTACGCGGCCAGCACCGAGGTGAACAGCTGCGCCGCGGTGATCACGCCCGCCACCAGCACCGAGTTGGCGTACTGGCGGACCAGCGGTACCGCGTGCACGGCACCGGAGAAGTTGCGCCCGGTGACCGAGTGCGGCACCAGCGCGGGCGGGTAGCCGGCGATCTCGTCCGGGCGCATGAAGGCGCCCGCGAACACGTAGTAGACCGGGAACAGCACCGTCAGCGCGGCGGCCAGCAGCAGCAGGTACACCGCGGCCCCGGCCAGCGCGCTGCGCGGGTGGACCCGGCGGCGGGCGGTCCGGGCGGGCGCGGCGGCGGGCGCCCCGGGCTCGGTGAGGGCGGCGGTCATGCGTAGTGCACCTTCCGTTCCAGGGTGCCGAACTGGACGGCGGTGCAGGCCAGTACGACCACCAGCAGCACCACGGCCTGGGCGCTGGCGGTGCCGAAGTCGCTGGAGCCGTAGGCGAACGCCTTCTGGTAGACGGAGTAGACCAGGGTGCGGGTCGAGCCGTCCGGGCCGCCCCGGGTGAGGATGTGGATCTGGCCGAAGCTCTGCAGCGCGTTCACCGTGGAGACCACGACCAGGAAGAACAGGCTGGGCCCGAGCAGCGGCACCGTCACCGAGCGGGCCAGCCGCAGCCCGGAGGCGCCGTCCAGCCGGGCGGCCTCGGTGATCTCGTCCGGGATCGAGCCGATGCCCGCCGAGAGCACCAGCACGTTGTAGCCGAGGTTCATCCAGACCGTGGACGCGGCGACCGAGAGCAGCGCGTACCGGGAGTCGGTGAGCCAGCCGACCGGACCCAGGTGGAACTGCGACAGCAGCCCGTTGAGCACCCCGCTGGCCGGGTTGTAGAAGACCGAGAACACCACCGAGGCGCTGGCCACCGAGAACGCGAACGGCAGCGCGAAGGCCGAGCGCAGCAGCCGCACGCCGCGGATCCGGCTCTCCAGCAGCAGCACCAGGAACAGCGCCCCGAGCACCCCGGGCACCACCGTCAGCAGCACGAACAGGGCGGTGGTGAGCAGGGTGTCGCGGAACTCGGCCGAGGCCAGCAGGTCGGTGTAGTGCTGCAGGCCGACGTACCGGGAGGGCGCGCCGAACAGGTCGTTGGCGTGCGCGCTGAGGTAGAGGGTGCGCCCGAGCGGATAGCCGATGAACAGGGCGAAGACGGCGACCGAGGGCAGCAGGAACGCCCAGGCGAGCCCGTGCTCCCCGAGGCGGCGCGGCGGCGCCTGCGCGGGTGGTGCGGTCGGCATGGGGCGCGTCCGCCTTTCGTACGTCGGTTCCGGCCAAACCGTGTCGCGCCCGAACGACAGGCCGGCGAGGGGAGGGTGAGCGGAGCGTGTCGCGTTTCTTACGCGTTCGCGTCACACCGGGCGGCCCCGTGTGGCTACCCCCCTCCCGCCACTTCTGCACCTTCCGGATGTCACCGGTTCGCCGGATTCCGCGGTTGGCCGGATCCGTGCGGCGCGGGGGAGCCGCGGTACGGGCGGGCCGGGCCGGTCGTCGCTGTTCGGTTGTCAAGGAGCTTTGGTGCGGCGGGAGTTCAGCGCAGCAGGCGGCGCTCCTTGGCGATCGCCACCGCGCCGGAGCGGGTGTCCACGCCGAGCTTGGCGTAGATCCGGCCGAGGTGGGTCTTGACCGTCGCCTCGCTGATGAACAGCGCCCGGGCGATCTCCTTGTTGCCCAGCCCCTGGCCGAGCTGGTCCAGGATGTCCTGCTCGCGGTCGGTCAACTGGGGGAGCGGGGAGCGCATCTGGGCCATCACCCGGGAGGCGATCGGCGGGGACAGCGCGGGCCGGCCCGCCGCCGCGGCCCGGATCGCGGCGAACAGCTCCTCCGGCTTCTCGGCCTTCAGCAGGTAGCCGGTGGCGCCCGCGTTGATCGCCCGGCTGATGTCGGTGTCGGTGTCGAAGGTGGTCAGCACCAGGACGTGGCTCTCGCCGGGCCCGGCGAGGACCCGCCGGGTGGCCTCCACGCCGTCGATGCCGTCGCCGAGTTGGAGGTCCATCAGGACCACGTCCGGCCGGAGGGCGGCGGCCAGCGAGACCGCCTCCTCGCCGGTGCTGGCCTCGCCGACCACCTCGATCGCCGGATCGCTGGACAGCAGGGCCAGCAGCCCGGCCCGGACCATGGCGTGGTCGTCGCAGATGACCAGCCGGACGGTGTCGCTGCGGACGGTGTCGTTCATGAACCGCTCCTTCCGTGTGCTCCTCGGCGGCCGACGCTACCGGCCGGGGCCGTCGGACCGGGGCCACCGCCAGGGCCGGTGCCGCTGCCGTGCCCGGCGCCCCCGGCCCGGGTTCAGCGGCCCTCCAGCGGGATGGCCGCCGAGACCACCGTGCCCTCGCCCGGGGCGGACTCGATGGTCAGCGTGCCGCCGAGCTGGCGCAGCCGGGCCCGCATCGCCGGGAGCCCGTGCCCCCGGCTCCCGCCGGCCGGGCGCTCGCCGCGCTCGCCCCGCCCGGCCCGGCCCGGGGCGAAGCCGCGCCCGTCGTCCGCGACGTCCAGCACCGCCTGGTCGCCCAGGTAGGAGAGGGTGATCGAGGCGTGCTCGGCCTGCGCGTGCTCCCTGGTGTTGGCCAGCGCGCCCTGGGCGATCCGCAGCAGCGCGGACTGCGCGGCGGCCGGCATCGGCGCGGGCGCGCCGTCCAGGTGGAAGCGGACGGCCAGGCCGCTCTCGGCGGCCTCCCGGTCGGCCAGTGCGGCCAGCGCGGCCTCCAGGGTGCCCTGCTCCGCGAGGTCGGCCGGGGCCAGGTCGTGGACGAAGCGGCGGGCCTCCGCGAGGTTCCGCGCGGCGATCGAGGCGGCCGTCCGGACGTGGCCGCGGGCCGCCGCCGGGTCCTGCTCCCACGTCCGGTCCGCGGCCTGGAGCAGCATCTGCTGGCTGGACAGGCCCTGGGCGAGGGTGTCGTGGATCTCGACGGACAGCCGCTCCCGCTCGGCCAGCGCGCCCTGCCGGCGCTCCACCGCGGCCAGCTCCCGCCGGGTGCGGATCAGGTCGATGATCAGCTTCCGCTGCCGGGCGCCCTGCCGCTGCATGTACAGGAACACCGCGGTGGCCAGCGCGGCGACGGCGGGCGGCAGCAGCAGCATCGTCGGGTCGAAGCCGCCGGGCAGCCGCAGTTCGGAGACCACCACCAGCACCGTCAGCACCGTCACCAGCGGGATCGCGGCCCGCGGCGGCAGCGCCCGGAGCACCGTGTACACCAGCGGGACCGCGCACCAGGCGAAGCTCGGCGCCATCAGCACCAGCACCGCCCAGCTCGCCAGCACCGCCGCCAGCCAGCCCTGCCGCCGCTCGGACAGCCCCGACAGGTGGCCCACGGCCAGCGCCAGGCTCAGCCCGACCACCCAGGGCGTCAGCGGGCTGGAGAGGTGGTGCGTCAGGTACCTGGCCAGCGAGGTGCCGAGCAGCAGCAGGAAGGCCAGCCGCATGACGACCGTGAGCCAGCCCGCGTCCGGGTCGACCGCCCGGGAGAGGGGGTGACGCATCATGGCTGCCTCCTTACGTGCCCAGTGCTCCGTGTACTCCGGGTGCGCCGTGTGCCCCGGCTGCTCCGGCTGCCCCGTGTGCTCCGTGTGCTCCGTGTGCTCCGGGTGCCCCGGGTTCTCACGCTGCGTCACGCCCGTCATAGCGATGGTGGACCGGGCCGGCGCCCCGCGCATCAACCGATCGGTTGACACGGTTGTCGTCCATCATGCTCCGCGGAGCGAGCCGGTTCGCCGATCCGGGGAGGGGGTGCCGGGGCGAAGTATGGATGGCGAGGCCGGAGCGCACAGGAATCCGGCGCCGAACCGAACCCCCTCGATACAGGAGCCGAAAATGAAGAAGCTGAGCACCCGCACCCGCGTCGTCACCGGTGCCGTTGCGGTCGCCGCGGTCGGAGCCAGCGTCGTCGGTGCCGTCTCCGCCAACGCCGAGACCCCGAACGCGGCCCCGGCCACCGCGGTCAACTCCGACGTGCAGAACAAGAACACCTTCCAGTCCACCCACCTGACGGTCGAGGCCGCCACCAAGGCCGCCCAGGCCAGCCTGGACGCCGCCGCCAAGGCCGGCCAGAAGATCTCCGTCGCCGTCGTCGACCGCAACGGCAACGTGATCGTCGAGCTGCGCGGCGACGGCTCCGGCCCGCAGGCCTTCGAGTCGGCCGAGCGCAAGGCCTACACCGCGGTGTCCTGGAACGCGCCGACCTCCGAGCTGGTCAAGCGCCTGGCCCAGGCCCCGAACCTGAAGGACATCCCCGGCACCCTGTTCCTGGGCGGCGGCGCCCCGGTCCAGGTCAAGGGCGCCCCGATCGCGGGCGTCGGCGTGGCCGGCGCCCCGAGCGCGGACCAGGACGAGCAGTTCGCCCAGGCTGGCGTGGACGCGCTCAACAAGTGACCCGCCCCGCGTGACGCCGCCGACCGCCCCCCACGGCCCGGCGGCGCACAGCCCCGCGGGCCCGCTCCGTCCCGGAGCGGGCCCGCGGGGCCCTTCGGTGCGTGCCCGTACCGGCACGGGCGGGCGGGGGCTCAGTCCTCCCGGTAGACGCACAGCGCCCAGATCACGAACACGTCCAGTGCGATGATCACCAGAGCCCACAGCGGGTAGTACGGCAGCGCCAGGAAACTGCCGATCAGGCTCAGCGAGGCCAGGAAGATACCGGCGATCCTGGCCCAGGCCGCGCCCTGGATCACGAAGAAGCCGACCAGCGCGACCAGCGCGCCGATCACCAGGTGGATCCAGCCCCACCCGGTCAGGTCGAACCGGAAGACGTACCGCGGCGTGCTGACGAACACGTCGTCCTCGGCGATCGCCATGATCCCGTGGAACACCTCGAGGATGCCGTTCACCAGCATCACCACACCGGCGAACAGCACCATCCCGGAGACCCACCCCTTGTTGCGGGGTGCCCGGGCACTGCCGGCGGGAGCGCCGGGGGGCGGTGTCGCGGTCGGACCGACAGACGAACTCATGGAACCTCCTAGGCCGGAGCAGCACTTGCCCCCGACCCTCCGGCACCGCCCGCCCCCGGGCATTCGGGCGACTCCGTCCGAGTGAATCCGGCGGCCCCCGCCGGTGCCCCGCCCGGCCGCCCGGCACCGGATCGCCCGAACCCCTGGCGCTGTGTTTACTGGTCACAGAGCCGGGTCGGCCGGACCGGGCCCCGGCGAGGAGGTGCGCCCGCCATGGCCGAGGACCTCTGGAGCGCCCTGCCCCGGCCGCTGCGCCAGGTGCTGGACGGCACCGACGCCGGCGTCGCCGTCCTCGACACCGAACTGCGCTACCGCTACGTCAACCCCGCCCTCGCCGGGATGAACGGCCTGCCCGCCGAACACCACCTCGGCCGCACCATCGCCGAACTCCTCCCCGACATCGACGCCCGCGAGGACGTGCTGCGCGCCGTGCTCGCCGACGGCCGGTCCCGCGAGGTCACCTCCAGCGGCCGCACCCGGGCCGCGTCCACGCTGCCGCGCCGCTACTGGCACGGCGCCTACCACCGGATCGACGGCGCGGACGGCCGTCCCGTCGGCCTGGTCGGCATCGTGCTGGAGGTCACCGCCTCCCGCCGCCAGCAGCACGAGCTCGAACAGGCCAGGTCCCGGCTCGCCCTGCTGGACGCCGCCGCCACCCAGGTCGGCACCACCCTCGACGTCGACACCACCTGCGGCGAACTCGCCGCCTTCCTGGTCGAGCACCTCGCCGACGCCGCCACCGTCGAACTCCTCCCGCACCCCGACAGCAGCCACGCCCGGCCGCGCCCCGACGGCAGCCGCCGGCTGCGCCGCGCCGCGCTGGCCGCCGCCCCCGAACTGCTCGACCAGGTCCGCCGGCTCGGCGCCCCCGGTGAGCACATCGACTACCAGCCCGGCTCCACCATCCGCCGCTGCCTGGAGGCCGGCCGCCCGATCATCGAGAACCTGCTGAGCGACGAGGAGTTCGGCCGCTCCGCCCCCAACGCCGCCCGGGTCGCCCTGTACCGGGAGATCGGCATCCACTCCGGCCTGGTGGTGCCGCTCACCGCCCGCGGCCACCGGATCGGCGCCGTCACCCTGATGCGGATCGGCGCCTCCCCGGGCTTCGGCCCCGACGACGCCGTCTCCGCCCAGGACCTGGCCGGCCGCGCCGCGATCACCCTCGACAACGCCCGCCGCTACAGCCGCGAGCACGACGTCGCCGCCCGCCTGCAACGCGCCATGCTCGCCGAACCCGGCAGCCCGCACCCCGACCTCGACGTCGCCTTCCGCTACCGCCCGGCCGGCACCGGCGCGCTGATCGGCGGCGACTGGTACGAGACGGTCGCGCTGCCCGACGGCCGCACCGTACTGGCCATCGGCGACGTGATGGGCCACGGCATCGAGGCCGCCGCCCACATGAGCCACTACCAGGCGATGCTGCGCGCCATGGCGCTGCTCGAACCCACCGCCGACCGGCTGCTGACCCGGCTCGACCACCTCGCCTGCGAGGTCCACGACTACCGGCCCTCCACCTGCCTGGTGGTCTACGCCGAACCCGCCCGCGGCCGCTACGCGCTGGCCAGCGCCGGCCACCTGCCGCCCGCCGTGGTCCGCCCCACCGGGGAGCTCGCGCTGCTCCCGGTCGAGCCCGGCCCGCCGCTCGGCACCGGCCTGAACGGCTACGCCCCCACCACCGTCGTCCTGCCGCCCGACCACGCCCTGCTGCTGTACACCGACGGCCTGGTCGAGCGCCGCGACGAGGACATCGACCGCTCGCTGGCCCGGCTCACCGCCCGGCGGCTGCCGGCCGGCGCGGGCCCCGCCGGGCTGCTGGACGCCGTCCTGGCCGGGGCCCCCGACCCCGCCGAGGACGACATCGCGCTGCTCGCCGCCGCCCCCGCCGACCCGTACCCGGGGCGTCCCCGGTACCGGGAGGTGCTGACCGTGCTGACCGGCGGCCGCCGCACCGGGCCGGGCTGAGCGGCACGGCGGACCGGCAGCGGCTACCGGCCGTCGGGCAGCAGGGCGTGCAGCGCGGCGGCCCGCAGGTCGGCCAGCCGGGTGCGGTCCCAGCCGTGGTAGACGGCGTTGGTGCACAGCACCACGAAGCGGCGGGTGTCCGGGGCGAGGTAGAGGCTGGTGCCGGTGAAGCCGTGGTGGTAGGCGACCGGGCCCCGTTCGGCGACCAGCCAGGCCAGGCCCCGGGACAAGCCGGGTTCGACGGCGGCCAGCGGGCGGCGGCTCGACGCGAACCACCCGGGCAGCCAGGAGAGTTCGGACGGTCCGGACGGTCCGGGCCGCGCGGACGCCGAGGCCGACCCGGCCCGCTCGGGCTGCGGCCCGGCCGGCTCCGCGGGCCCGAGCAGGTGCTCGGCGAAGGCGGCCAGGTCGGCGGCGGACGAGAACACCCCGGCGTGCCCGGCCACTCCGCCGAGCAGGGCCGCGCTCGGGTCGTGCGGGATGCCCCAGGTCCGGGGCGCGCCGCGCAGCCGCTGCTCGGTCGGGGCGAGCCGGACGTCGCGCGGCAGCGGGCCGTACGCGGTGGCGGTCAGGCCGAGTCCGCGCCACAGCTCGTCGGCGAGCACCGGCAGCGGGCGGCCGAGCAGTTCGGGCAGCAGCAGGCCGAGCAGGATGAAGCCCCGGTCGATGTACCGGTGGTGCGCGCCGGGCGGCGAGACCAGCGGCTCGGCGCACAGGTGCTCGATCAGCGGGCGCCCGGTGTGCTGGTAGCGGGCCAGGCCGGTCTGCGGGAGCAGCCCCGAGGTGTGGGTCATCAGTTGACGCACCGTCAGGTCGCCGCCGGGGGAGGGGAGTCGGGGCAGCGCGGCGCGCAACGGGGCGTCCAGGTCGAGCAGTCCGGCGCGGACGGCGGCGCCGACCAGCGGCCAGGTGGCGAGCACCTTGGTCAGCGAGGCCAGGTCGTAGCGGGTGTGCTCGTCGGGGCGGACGTCGCCGCACTCGGGGGCGACCAGCCCGCGGCCCACCACCGCCCGGCCCGCCCCGGCCTGACCGACCACCAGCACCCCGCCGGGGAACCGGCCGGCGTCCACCGCGGCCCCGAGCCCGGCGCCCAGCGCGGCGGCGGTACCGGCCACCCAGTCGGCGGCAGCCGGTCCCGGGACGGCCGGTTCCGGGGCGGTCGGTTCCGGGGCGGGCCGGTCGGCGGGCGGCTGCGGATCGGCTGACACGGCGTCCCTCTCGTCCGGACCGGCGGGGCCTTCCTCCGGATTGTCGCCCGCCCGGGCCGCCGGGGCCAGGGCGCCTGCCGGGCCCGGCGGCCCTGAGCCCGGATCAGAGCTCAGAGCTCAGAGCTCAGAGCTCAGAGCTCAAGGCCCAGGGCTCAGGAGCGGGACGCCGCCAGCGAGTTGAGCGTCTCCAGGGCCCGGTCGGCCTCGTGGACGGGGACGAACAGGTGGTCGTGGTGGAAGCCCGCCACCACGTTGCAGCTGATCCCGCGCTCGGCGAGGGCGGTGGCGACGGCGGCGGTCAGCCCGACCGCCTCCAGCGCGGAGTGCACCCGCAGGGTCAGCCAGGCGGCGACGTACGTGTACGGCAGGCCGAGCGCGTCGGCCTCCTCCTGGGCGACCACGAAGGTCACCCCCTCGGGTTCGGCCACCGTGACCACCGGCCGCAGCCCGGCGGGCACCCGGCCCGGGAGGGTGCAGTACACGTAGCGGCCCGGGTTGTGGACGGGGTCCATGCCGGAGAGCAGTTCGTCGAGGTCGTGTTCGCCTGCCATGGCGTCACGGTAGCGGGCGCGGACCGGCCCGGCGGGGACGGCGCGGCCCCGTGTCGCAGCGTCCGCCACTCCTGCCACTTCCGCCCCGCAGGCCGCACTGGTGTGTCAACTGCCGGAACAGAGAAGGTAATTGACGGACCAACATCTTTGTTTGGTAACAACGCCGGAGCCTGTTGCCGAACCGTCCCGGGCAGGTGCAAGCTCGGAGCATGAACGCTCGACGTTCGGCGGTGACCGAATGAGCACGTTCGATCCGGGGGAGCCCACGCCCGCCGAGGCGCTCGGCGGGAAGCCGCCGATGACGCCCACCTTCGCCCGGCCCGGCACGCCCGCGGTACCCGCGTCCGCTCCGGCCGCGCCCGCCGCGCCCGCCGCTCCGGCGCCGGCCGGCAGCACCTGGGCGTCCCCGCCGGCGGTGCCGCCGCAGCCGACCGCGCGGGCGGCCACGGACGCGACCCGGTTCCTGTGCGCCGCCGTCCAGTTGGACGGGGCCCTGGGCAACCGGGTGGTCGACGCCGTGCTCAAGGAGCCGTACCGGGCCGTCGCGTTCTCGCCGGGCGTCGACCTGGTCTGCGTCCTGCGGTACGCGCTGGCCGCGCAGGCCCGGCAGGCCACCGCCCGGGGCGTGCTCACCTGCGTCGCGCTGGTGCTGGTGTCGCCGCTGCTCCTGCAGGCGCCGCCCCCGGTGCCGCTGCCGGTGTTCGTCCTGCTGCTGCTCGTCGTGGCCTGGGCGACCGTGCTGACCGAACGGCTCGTCACGTTCTACGGGGTGCTGCGGCCCCGGCTGAGCCGGCACGCCTTCGACCCGGCCCGGGCGCCGCACGCCCAGCCGGCCGAGGAGAAGCTGCTGGGCGAGGTCGCCGCACAGGACCGGCAGGGGAACGTCTCGGTCTTCGCCGGATTCGACCCGTTCCTCGGCTACGGCAAGCTGGTCTCCCCGTGGAACTTCACCATCGCGGTGGACCGGCCCGACGAACAGTCCGACCAGGTCCTCCCGTTCACGCTCGCGGAGCTGAACACCGAGGTGACCGGCGTGCTGCGGGCCCTCGGACTGCCCGGGGTGACGGTCGCCGAACGGGTCTTCGTGAACGGCGCCGACCTCGCCCAGGGGCTCGACCCGGCGCTGCAACGGCTGCTGCTGCCCAGGCCCGACGGCCGGCCGCGGACCGACCTGCCCCCCGACACCCTCGACCGGCTGCGCGAGGACGGCGCGGGCCGGGCCCGGCCCTACCTGATGACCACGGTCTCCGGCTGGAGCGGCGAACTGGTGGTCGGCACCGTCACCCGGTTCTCGCTGAGCGCGGCCCGCGACCTGCTCTTCGTCGAGGGCGGCACCACCGTCCTCCCGCCGCTGCACCACTGGTACCACCAGGTCGACCACCTGCTCGACCGCCCGACCTGGCGGCAGCTGCTCACCCTGCTCGGCTCCTCGGCCGCCGCCGTGCCGGGCCGGCTGCTGGCCGCCCCCGGGGAGGTGCTGGGCCGGCTGGCCGAGGGGCCGGCCGAGCGCCGCAAGAAGCGCGAGCAGCTGCGCCGGATCGCGCTGGGGGCCTTCAACTACGGCGCCGAGCTGAGCATCCGGGAGGCGGCGGCCGAGCCCGGCTTCCACCGGTACTTCCAGCAGGTCGACAGCCAGATGTACACCAAGATCGTCGAGCGCCGGGTGCTGGACGCGCTCACCGACTTCCTGGCGGACCACCAGGTGGACGTCTCCGAGCTCCGGGAGCGCCAGAACGTGATCTACAACGGGGGGATCTTCACCTCCGGCAACGCCAACGTCAGCTTCGTCAACTCCCCGGTGGCCGCCGGTGTCGGCAGCCGGATCATGCGGATGGCCGGCCGGGCCCCGGGCGGCCGGAAGAAGGAGGACAGATGACCGAGCAGCGCAACGTCACCGGCGGGCTGCACATCAGCGGCAACGCCCAGGTCACCATCACCGGCGCCGGGATCGCCGCGGGCCAGAACTCCTCGGCCACCGTCCACAACACCGCGGTGGACGAGGAGGCCCTGGTCCGGCGGGTGCTGGCGCTGGTCGAGCAGCTGCGGCAGAGTGCCGAGCCCGCCACGGTGCGGGCCGCGGAGGAGCTCGGGCAGGAGGTGGCCGCGCCCGCCCGGCGCTGGGAACGGGTGCTGGCCTACCTGACCCGGGCCGGCCAGGGAGTGGCCGCCACCGCGGCGGTGGCCACCGAGATCCAGGGGCTGGAGCAGTCGGTCCGGGCCCTGCTGCAGTAGCGCCCGCCGGGCAACGGCCCGGGACGGGAAACCGAGTGTCGCACGGGCGACGTGAAGGGGGAGAGGGTGGCCGAGACCAGGGGTGTGCTGTTGCCCGCCTACGTGCTGGCCGACGAGTCGGCCTCGATGGGCCCCTACCGCAAGGAGCTGTCCGACGGCCTGGTCTCGCTCTGCGAGGGACTGCGGGCCGAACCGATGATCGCCGCGAAGCTGCGGCTGGCCGTGCTCGGCTTCTCCGACACCGTGCAGGTCCGGCTCGCGGTCGCCGACATGCGCACCGAGACCACCCTGCCCGAGGTGGTCATCCGGGGCTCGACCCGGTACGGGGCGGTCTTCGAGGACCTGCTGCAGCGCATCCCCACCGACGTGCAGTGGCTGCGCGGCCAGGGCTACAAGGTGCACCGCCCGGTGGTGTTCTTCCTCAGCGACGGCCAGCCCACCGACGGCAACGGCTGGCGGCGCGCGCACGGCGAACTCGTCGACCGGACCCGCACCCCCACCGCCCCCAACATCATCGCCTGCGGCATCGGCGACGCCCAGGCCCGGACCATGCTGGAGGTCGCCACCCGGCAGGAGTTCGCCTTCGTGGCCCGGTCCGGGACGGACATCGGCCAGGCCGTCGCCGAGTTCTTCCAGTCGCTCACCGCCAGCCTGGTCGCCTCCGGCCACGCGCTGAACTCCGCCGAACCGCAGCTGGTGGTCAACCGGCCGGACCGGTTCACCATGGCCATCGACGAGGTCGGCTAGTGGGTCCGCACGGGGGCGGCGGCGGCACCCCCGCGCCGCTCCCGCCGCCGTCGCTCCCGTCCCCGCCGGTCCCGCCCCCGCCGTCCGGGCCGCCACCGGCCGGGCCGCCGCCCTGGCAGCGGATCGCGGTCGGCACGCCCGGGGCCGAGTTCGAGCCCAGGCCCCCCGGCGAGGACGCCTACGACGTGCCCG
The DNA here is from genome assembly GCF_000721345.1 of Kitasatospora sp. NRRL B-11411. Taxonomy (NCBI): domain Bacteria; kingdom Bacillati; phylum Actinomycetota; class Actinomycetes; order Kitasatosporales; family Streptomycetaceae; genus Kitasatospora; species Kitasatospora sp. NRRL B-11411. Next base: position 17,477 of record NZ_JOGH01000036.1, read on the forward strand.
ACACCGAGTGCGACGGCTGGTCCACCGCCGAGTTCACCCTGCGGCTGGCCTCGGTCCGCGGCGCCCAGCACCGCTACTACCGCCGCCCCCGGCAGGACGCCGCCCGGGCCGTCCCGCACGGGGACAGCGGCGCGGTGGCGTTCGCCGTCGCCGACGGCGTCTCCAGCGCCACCCGGGCCGAGCGCGGCGCCGCCGAGGCGTGCCGGGCCGCCCTGGAGCGGATCCTGCTCCAACTCGCCTGGAGCCCGGCCGCGCTCGACCACCGCGACGTGGCCGGGCACGCCGCCGAGCGGCTGCACCGGCTGGCCCGGGCCCGGCTGCACCGCGCCGACCCGTCCCCGGCCGAGGTCGCCGGCCTGTACGCGACCACGCTGGTCGCGGGCCTGGTCCGGCCGGACCCGGCCGGACCGGTCGTCGAACTGTTCCGGATCGGGGACTCGGACGCCTGGCTGCTCGACCCGCACCGGGGCGGCTACCGGCCGCTGTTCCCGTCGAAGACCGGCGCGGACACCCTGCTGGTCTCCAACGAGGTCCGGCCGCTGCCCAGCGTCCCCGACCCGCTCGAACAGGCCACCGTCCGGCTGGCGCCGGGCCAGGTGCTGCTGGTCGGCACCGACGGCTTCGGCGACCCGCTGGGGGACGGGGACGGCCTGGTCGGCGCCCTGTTCGCCCGTCAACTCGCCACGCCCCCCTCGCCGTTGTGGCTCGCCCAGGTGCTGGACTTCTCCCGGGAGACCTTCGACGACGACCGGACCCTGCTCGCCCTCTGGCGGCGCGACCCGGCGGCGCGGTGAGCACCGCCCCCGGCGGCTCCGTCGACCGCGCCGCCCTGGTCCTGGACCGGCGGCTGGGCCAGGGCGGCCAGGGCGTCGTCCACGCGGTGGCCAACCGGAGGATCAACCGGGCCGCCGCCGACGGCGGTTGGGACGTGGTCTACAAGGAGTACGCCCCGGAGCTGCTCGCCGCGCTCGACACCGCCGCACTGACCGCCATGGTCGGCCTGCTCGGCGAACTGGACGGCGACGAGGGCCGGTGGCTGTGCGAGAAGGCCGCCTGGCCGGCCGCGGTGGTCCGCCGGGCGGGCGAGGTCAGCGGGTTCCTGATGCGCTCCGCCCCCGACCGCTTCCGGTTCGACTTCCGCAGCCTGCGCGGCCCGTCCGGCGGCACCCGGCGGCTGGCCAACCTCGAGTTCCTGCTCAACGACGACGCGTACGTGGCCGGCATCGGACTCACCGTCAGCGAACGCGACCGCCTGCTGCTGCTGGCCGACCTGGCCGGCACGCTCGAACGGCTGCACCGGCTCGGCATCGCGGTCGGCGACCTCTCCCCGAAGAACCTGCTGTTCGCCGCCGACGGCCGGCCCGAGTGCTTCCTGATCGACTGCGACGCGATGCGGCTGCGCGGCGCCAGCGTCCTCCCGCAGGCCGAGACGCCGGACTGGGCGCTGCCGCCCGGCGAGGAGAAGGCCACCCCGGCCGGGGACGCCCACAAGCTCGCGCTGCTCGCCGTCCGGCTGATCGCCCGCGACCAGGGCAGCACCGACCCCGCCGCGCTGGCCGCGCTGAGCCCGGCCCTCGGCGACCTGGCCCGCCGCGGCCTCGACCCCGACCCGCAGCGGCGGCCGGCCCCGGGCGAGTGGGCCGAGCACCTCCAGGCCGCCGCCGAGACCGCCTCGACCATCCCCGCCACCGCCCCCGACTCCGGGCCCGCGCCCGCCCCGAAACCCGTACCCGTGCCCGGGCCGGGGTCCGCCCCGAAGCCCGGGTGGGTGCGGGCCGCCGCCCCGGCCTTCGCCCTGGTCGCGCTGCTCGCGGGCTTCCTGCTGCTGGTGGCCCAGCCCTGGAAGGACACCGGCCGCACCGCGACGCCCGCCTACAGCTACTCCCCGACCCCGTCGCCGTCGCCGAGCCCGTCCCCGTCGCCGAGCCCCTCCCCGTCCCCCACCCCGTCGGTGGAGAGCAGCCCGGCCTTCGACCCCGCCTCGCTGGACCTCGCGCGGACCGACGGCACCCCGCTGACCGCGAACGCGCTGCTCCCCACGTCGTTCACCGACGCCAAGGGCGTGGAGTACACCCGCAACAGCGGCTCGGCCCAGGGCTGCCTGGACAGCACCATCGCGGACAACGTCAAGACGGTGCTGAGCCGGGTCGGCTGCGACCGGCAGGTGGTCGGGACGTACACCGACTCCAAGGACCGGATCATGGTGGTGGTCCTGGTGATCCCGCTCGCCGACCGGAAGACCGCCGAGGACGCCGACGACGCCCTGGCCGGGGCCTCCACCACGGACTGGGGCTTCTGGTGCCCGAAGACCGGCCCCGGCTCCGAACTCTGCGACGGCGGCACCGACCTCACCGGCGCCACCCAGAGCGGCTACCGCGGCCACCACCACCGCTACCTGCTGCACTCACTGGCGATCTACCTGAGCCTCGGCAACGACAGCAGCCTCGAAGAGTGGACGAAGGCCGCCGCCAGCGCCGCACTCGACGAGGCCGGCCCGTCGAACTACCCGGGCAACCACTGACCCCTCCGCCGTCCCCGTCGGCCGACTGTCGGAACGGCATTGCCATCCGATAGTTAACGATATATCGTCGAGGTATCGAGATGCTTCGTTGAGTGGAGCGTCCATTCCTCTGGGAAGACAGGTGTTCGTCATGCGGTACGACAAGCGATTCGGTGGAGAAGGCCGGCGTCGTTGGGCCGAGGGCCCGGGGCGGCCGGGGCGTGCGGGGGTGCCCGGTGAGGGTGTCGACGAGTTCGAGGGGCGGGCGGCGTTCGGGCCGTTCGGGGCGCCGGGGCGGCCGATGCCGCCGTTCGGGCCGGGGTTCGGGCCGCGCGGCCGGGGGTTCGGCGGGCACGGTCCGCGGGGGCACGGGGGCGGGCGGCGGGGCGGGCGGGCCAGGCGCGGTGACGTGCGGGCCTCGCTGCTCGCGCTGCTGCGGGAGCGCCCCATGCACGGCTACGAGATGATCACCGAGATCGGTGAGCGGACCGGCGGGGTCTGGCGCCCCAGTCCCGGGTCGGTCTACCCGACGCTCCAGCTGCTGGAGGAGGAGGGGCTGGTCAAGGCCAACGAGGAGTCCGGCAAGAAGCTGTTCGAACTGACCGAGCAGGGCCGGGCCGAGGCCGAGCAGAACAGCCCGTCCCCGTGGGACGAGGCCGGCCGGCGGGACGACTGGGAGGCCGTGCAGGAGGTCGGCGCCGCGCTCGCGGCGGTGGACCACGCGGTGCGGCAGGTCATGACGACCGGCACCGAGGAGCAGCGGACCAAGGGCCTCGCGGTGCTGGCCGAGGCGAAGAAGAAGCTGTACCTGATCCTGGCCGAGGAGGACTGAGCCCCGAGGAGGGGCTGACGGCCGGTCAGGCGTCGGCGTCGTACTCGTAGCGCCAGCGGTAGCGCCCCTTGGGCCCGTACTCCTTGGCGCGGCGGTAGACCAGGACGGTCGCCGGGGTGTCCCCGTGCGCGGGGACGGGTACCCGGTAGACCTTGGGGACGCTGTGCATCATGCCCAGCAGGACCGGCAGGACCCGGCCGTCCAGCGGGCCCCCGGAGAACTCGGTGTCGGCGCTCTTCACCCGACCAGGGTAGGCGCGGCGCGGCCGGGGCGGAGCGGGCGGGTGTGTCCGTTCCGGGACGGGGGTGTGGAGCGGGTGTGACGGGGACGGCACGCCCCCGGTCATCCGGAGGGCTCCGGGAGCCTTATCCTGCTACGTACGCCCCCGGGGTCCACCCCGGGTCCGCGGGCCCGTACGGGCCGGGTGGGGCGCGCCGTGGTGCGCCCGCCCGGCGGGCGCGACTCTCGTCCCCCGTACCCGACCCCGGACGTCGGCCGCCCGGAGACCCCGGCCCGGCCGGCGGCAGGACGCCCCCGCGCGCGGTGCACCCCTCGGGAAGCAGCGGGCGGCTCCGTGCGTTGGCGTCGGTTGTTGCGTCGGTGGCCGTGCCGTACCTGGCACGGCAGCTCAGGCAGGTGCGTGCGGAAGGGGCCAGATGGAAACCAGCAGCAGGTGGACGTCCTGGTGGCGGCGGGAGCGGCGGGAACGCCCGGGGCCCGCCGGCGGGGACGCGGCCGCGAGGCTGGACCTGTTGCTGGGGGCGGCCAGGGCGGGGTTCCCGGTGGCGCCCGCGGCGCACCCGGCCGGGTACCGGTGCTCGTGCGACCGGGTCGGCTGCCCGGCCCCGGCCCAGCACCCGCTCTCCTTCGCCTGGCAGTCCCAGGCCACCACCGACGCCGAGCAGTTGGCGCGCTGGCTGTCCCGGGACCCGGAGGCGAACTTCGTCACCGCGACCGGCCGCGCGCACGACGTGCTGGACGTGCCGGCCGAGGCGGGCGTGCTCGCCCTGCAGCGGCTGGAGGCGCTCGGCGCGGTCGGCCCGGTGGCGGCGGTCGGCGCCGACCGGTACCTGTTCTTCACCGCGACCCGCGGCACCCCGCAGGACGAGGACGAGTGGTGGACCAGCGCGCTGGACTCCACCCCCGACACCGTCTCCGAGCACCCCGGCCTGCGCTGGCACTGCCGCGGCTCGTACACCCTCGTCCCGCCGGCCGCGCTGCCGGACGGCTCCGAGGTGCGCTGGCTGCGCGGCCCCGAGCTCGCGCTGCCGGACCCGCTGCGGGTGCTGGACGTGCTGACCGACGCCTGCACCGAGGTCGGTGCGGTGGCCCAGGAGCAGTGGCTGATCGGCTGAACCGCCGCCGTGGTGCGGGGTGACGGGCCGTCAGGGCAGCGTGAGGATCTCCGCGCCGTCCGCGGTGACCAGCAGGGTGTGCTCGAACTGGGCGGTGCGCTTGCGGTCCTTGGTGACCACCGTCCAGCCGTCCGGCCAGACCTCGTAGTCGTAGGTGCCCAGGGTGAGCATCGGCTCGATGGTGAAGGTCATCCCGGGCTTGATCACCTCGGTGGCCCGCTCGCTGTCGTAGTGCGGGACGATCAGGCCGGAGTGGAACGAGGTGTTGATGCCGTGGCCGGTGAAGTCGCGCACCACCCCGTAGCCGAACCGCTTGGCGTACGACTCGATCACCCGGCCGATCACGTTGATCTGCCGGCCCGGCCGGACCGCCTTGATCGCCCGGTTCAGCGACTCCTCGGTGCGCTCGACCAGCAGCCGGGACTCCTCGTCCACCTCGCCGCACAGGTAGGTGGCGTTCAGGTCGCCGTGCACACCGTGGATGAACGCGGTGGCGTCGATGTTGACGATGTCGCCGTCCTGCAGCACGGTCGAGTCCGGGATGCCGTGGCAGATCACCTCGTTGACCGAGGTGCAGATCGACTTCGGGAAGCCCCGGTAGCCGAGGTCCGACGGGTACGCGCCGTGGTCGCACATGTACGCGTGGGCGACGGCGTCCAGCTCGTCGGTGGTGGTGCCGGGGGCGATCAGCTTCGCCGCCTCGGCCATCGCCCGCGCGGCGATCCGCCCGGCGATCCGCATCTTCTCGATCGTCTCGGCGTCCTGCACCTCGGGGCCGGTGTACGGCGTCGGCGCGGGCTTGCCGACGTACTCCGGACGCGCGATGTGCGCGGGGACCTTGCGGGTGGGGGACAGCGTGCCGGGTACCAGAGCCATGACGGCGAGTGTATCGGCCGCCGCCCGCCCGGCCCCGGGTCGCGTACGGGGCGGGGCAGCGGGAAGGATCACCGGTGACCGCCGCGGTACCCAGCACAGGACGGGAGACGCAGACGATGGTGTTCGGCCGCAGCAAGCCCACCGGGCAGCCGGGGGAGTGGTTCTACTGCATCAAGCACGGCAAGGTCGAGGAGGGCCCGGAGTGCCCGGCCAAGGACCGGCTCGGCCCGTACGCCAGCCGGGAGGAGGCCGCGCACGCCCTGGAGACCGCCGCCGAGCGCAACCAGGAGTGGCGGGACGACCCGCGCTGGAACGACGAGGAGCCCCGCGGGGGGAACTGACGGCGGCTCAGGACCCCACGGAGACGCCCGCGGCCTGGCGCTCGTGCTGGGCCCGCACCGCCAGCGCGTGCGGGTCGGTGCGCGAGTCCCAGGCCAGCAGCTTGGGGATCGCCGCGGTCAGCGCCAGCACGCCCGCCACGCACAGCAGCCCGCCGGCCCAGATCGAGCCGCGCACCCCGGCCAGCGCCGCCATCCCGCCGGCCCGGACCTGGCCCAGCTGCGGGCCCACCGAGTACGAGAGCAGCTCCACCCCGGCGAGCCGCCCGCGCAGTTCGTCGGGGATGGACTGGTTCCAGATCGTCGACCGGGCCACCCCGCTGATCTGGTCCGCCCCGCCGGCCACCGCCAGGAACAGCAGCACCAGCCAGATGTTCCCGGCCAGCCCGGCCAGCGTCATCGCGCCGCCCCAGCCGAGCGCCGCGAACAGCAGCATCCGCCCGTGCCGGTGCACCCGGGCCGTCCAGCCGCCGGTCGCGGCCACCAGCAGCGCCCCGGCCGCCGTCGCCCCGTACAGCAGGCCCAGCGCCCACTCGGCGTCCAGCGACGAGGCCAGGAACGGGTACAGCGCCACCGGGTAGGCGAACAGCATCGCCACCACGTCGATCGCGTAGGTGCCCAGCAGGTCCTTGCGGCTCCAGGCGTACGCCAGGCCCTGCCCGATGCTGCGCAGCGACGGGGCCCCGGCGCTCTCGGCGGGCGGCACCGGGCGCATCCGGGAGATCAGCGCCAGCGAGACCAGGAAGGTCAGCAGGTCCAGCGCGTAGGCGCTGCGGGCCCCGGCCACCGCGACCACCACGCCCGCCAGCGGCGGGCCGGCCACCGAGGCGACGTTGCGGTACAGCGAGTTGAGGGCGAACGCGGCGGGCAGCTGGTCGTGCGCCACCACCCGGGGCACCATCGAGTCCAGCGCCGGGCGCTGCAGGCCGTCCAGCGCCGCGACCAGGGCCGCGACCAGGTAGATCGGCCACAGCATCGGGTGCGGCAGCAGCGCGTTGGCCAGCATCAGCGCCGACAGCAGGGCCAGCCCGGCCTCGCTGAGCAGCACCAGGCGGCGCCGGTCCAGTGCGTCCGCCAGGGCGCCGCCCCACAGGCCGAACACCACCAGCGGCACCAGCTCGCACGCGCCGACCAGGCCCACCGCGAAGGTCGAGCCGGTCAGCTCCTTGATCTGGATCGGCAGCGCCACGAACGACAGGAAGCTGCCGAAGCCCGTCACGCACCCCGAGACCCAGAGCAGCCGGAAGTCCCGGGAGGCACGCCAGGGCGTGAGGTCCGGAAGGATTCTGCGCAGCAGCGGAGCGGTACGGGTCACATGGCCAGATGCTGCGCGCCCGGGACGGGCCGGGGCAAGCGGTTTTCCGCCCGGCCGGGGCGGCCCCCGGCCGGGCGGGGGCTACCAGCGCAGCACGGGGGAGGCGGTCAGGCGTTCGGTCAGCCGGGCCAGCCGGGAGCGCGGCGGGGCCGCCGAGGCGGCCGAGCTGACCAGGTGCTGGACCAGCTCGAACGGTTCCTCGGCGGCGCCGGGGACGGTGAGCCGCTCGTGGGCCAGGTCGGTCAGCTCCGGGTCGCCGTCGTCCAGGGCGAGCAGCACCGCCCCGGCCCGGCGGGCACCGTCCAGCCGCTCCAGCAGCGGCGCGTCGGCCGGGCCGGGCGCCACCAGGAGCACCGTCGCGCCGGCGCGCGCCTCCGCGAGCCGGGGCAGGCCGCAGGCCAGGTGCTCCGGGGCGCCGGTCGGGACGGCGTGCCGCAGCAGGGTCGGGGCCAGCTCCGGCAGCCCGCCGTAGGCGGCCTCGTCGCTCAGGTGCGCCGCCAGGTGCCACGGCTCGTAGCGGGGGGTGCCCACCAGCAGCAGGCCGCTCGCGCTGCGCCTGGTCACCGAGCCGCGCAGCGCGGCGGCGAAGGCGCCCGCCCGTTCGGGCCAGCCGGTGCCGGCCAGCGACTGCCGGAGTGCGGAAACTCTCACCGCGTCCATGCGCGACAGCATGCTGCTCCGGCGGCCGGTTTGGCAGGATCTTCGGCATGACGCAACCCGATTCAGTGAACGCGACGGCCGGACCGGGCCGGAACCTGCCCGACGTCTCCCACCTCGTGGTGGGGATCCTCGGTGGCACCGGCGACCAGGGCCGCGGTCTCGCCTACCGGTTCGCCAGGGCCGGACAGCAGGTGGTGGTCGGCTCCCGCAGCGCCGAGCGCGCCGAGTCCTGCGCCGCCGAACTGGGCCGGGGCGTGCGCGGCGCCGACAACGCGGCCTGCGCCGCGGCCGCCGACGTGGTGATCGTCGCGGTGCCGTGGGATGGCCACGCCGAGACGCTGGCCGGGCTGCGCGCCGAACTCGCCGGGAAGATCGTGGTCGACTGCGTCAACCCGCTGGGCTTCGACAAGCAGGGCGCCTACCCGCTGCAGGTTCCCGAGGGCTCGGCCGCCCAGCAGGCCGCCGCGCTGCTGCCGGACTCCACCGTCACCGCGGCCTTCCACCACCTGTCGGCGGTGCTGCTGCAGGACGAGGCCGTGGAGCGGATCGACACCGACGTGATGGTGCTCGGCGAGGACCGGGCCGCCACCGACACCGTGCAGGCGCTGGCCTCCCGGATCCCCGGCATGCGCGGCGTCTTCGCCGGGCGGCTGCGCAACGCCCACCAGGTGGAGTCGCTGGTCGCCAACCTGATCTCGGTCAACCGCCGCTACAAGGCCCACGCGGGGCTGCGGATCACCGACGTGTGAGCGCCCGGCGCGCGCCGCGGTCCGCCCCGCGCTCCCGGCGCGCGCCCCCGGGTGCCCCACCCCCGGCCCCGGCGGCCCCGTTCGGTCGGCGAGAATGGCCGGGCACACCACCGCCCCGAGGAGCCCCCGCCATGCCCCGCAACGCCCTGTACGCCCTGACCGTCCTCGTCCTGGCGGTGACCGCCGCGGTGGTCTCCTTCATGAAGGGCAACTGGCTCGGCGTGGTGTGGATCCTGATGGCCGGCGTGGCCAGCAACATCGCCTGGTACTACCTCCGCAAGGACCGCGCCGAGCGCCGCGCCGCCGCGGGCCAGGGCTGAGCCGCCCCGGCCGCCGCGGTCCGGCCCGGGACGGCTACTGCCAGAACCGGAACAGGTGGTCGCCGAGCGCCGGGTAGACCGGGTCGACCCCGAACAGGTCGAAGACGTGCAGCGACGCCTGCTGCAGCCACTGCCCGACCTGGCTCTGCCACACCAGCGCGAACAGCAGCAGCATCCCGTACGGCGCGTACGGGGCGATCGCGCGGCGGACCTTGTCCGACAGCCAGGGCTCGACGATGCCGTAGCCGTCCAGGCCGGGCACCGGCAGCAGGTTCAGGATCGCCGCGGTGACCTGCAGGTAGGCCAGGAAGCCCAGCGCGGCCGGCAGCGGCGAGAGCGCGTAGTCGATGCCGCCCGCGGTGGACGGCACCTCCGGGTCGTCGAACCAGCCCTGGCCCACCAGCAGCAGCGTCACCACGCCGAACGCCACGTTCACCAGCGGTCCGGCCGCCGAGATCAGGCTGTGCTTGAGTCGGCCCGAGATCCGGCCCCGCTCGATGTACACCGCGCCGCCGGGCAGGCCGATCCCGCCCATGATCACGAAGACCACCGGCAGCACGAAGCTCAGCACCACGTGCCCGTACTTCAGCGGGTTCAGCGTCAGGTAGCCCTTGGTGCCGACCGTGATGTCGCCGCCCGCCAGCGCGGTGCGGGCGTGCGCGTACTCGTGCAGGCAGAGCGAGACCATCCAGCCCGCCACCACGAACAGGAACACGCCCAGCCGGTCGTTGCCCCAGCCCGCGGCCAGCGCGGCGCCGGAGGCGAGGAAGATGCCGGCCAGCGCCAGGAAGATCGGGCTGACCCGGTGCTCCGCGCTGCGCTGGCCGGTACTGGCGTACGTCATGGTGGAAGGGCTCCGGAGGTGGTGGCGGGACGGGCGTCCGATCATGCCGCCGACCGGGGGCGCCGGACAAGCGGCCCCGGGTGAACGTACGGGAGCGGGCGGACGTTCCGCCGCCCCGGCCGCGCCCGGCGGGGGCCTTCGCACGGGTGTGCGCCCCGGGGCGGTGGCGCGTCCCCCAGAATGGGCGGGTGCACTACGGCATCCTCGGCACCACCACCGCCCACCACGACGACGGCACCCCGGTCGCGCTCGGCGGCGCCCGGCTGCGCGCCCTGCTGGCCGCGCTCGCCCTGCGCCAGGGCCGCCCCGTGCCCGCCGAACTGCTCGCCGACGAGGTGTGGGCCGACGAGCCGCCGCAGGACGCCGCCGCCGCGCTGCAGACCCTGGTCGGCCGGCTGCGCCGCACCGTCGGCCGGGCCGAGATCGGCTCCGGGCCCGCCGGGTACTGGCTGACCGACCCGCGCACCGACGTCGCCGAGTTCCAGCAGCGCTCCGCCGAGGGCGCCCGCGCCCTGCAGGGCGGCGACCCGGCCGCCGCCGCCGAGCAGCTCACCGCCGCGCTCGCGCTGTGGCGCGGCCCCGCGCTCGCCGACCTGCCCGACCGCACCGCCCCCGCCGCCCGGCTGGAGTCCCAGCGCGCCGAGGCCCGCCGGCACCGGCTGACCGCCGACCTCGCCCTCGGCCGCACCGCCGAGGTCACCGCCGAACTCGCCGAACTCTGCCGCGACCACCCCTTCGACGAGCAGCTCCAGGCCCTCCAGCTGCGCGCCCTGCGGGCGGCCGGCCGCACCGCCGAGGCGCTCGGCCGCTACGAGGAGGTCCGGCGCACCCTGGCCGAGGAGCTCGGCACCGACCCGGGCCCCGAACTGCGCGCCCTGCACCGGGAGTTGCTCACCGCCGACGCGCCCCCGGCACCCGCCTCGGCCCCCGCTCCCGCGCCCCCGGCCGCCGCCCCCGCCACCGGCAACCTGCGCCCCGGCCGGACCAGCTTCGTCGGCCGGGACGGCGAACTCGCCACCGTGGCCGACGCCCTGACGGCCGGCCGGCTCACCACCCTGACCGGCCCCGGCGGCTCCGGCAAGACCCGGCTCTCGGTCGAGGCCGGCCGGATCGAGCAGGACGCCGCCCGCTGGCCCGGCGGCGTCTGGCAGATCGAGCTCGCCCCGCTGGAGGACCCGGCCGCCGTCCCCGACGCGGTCGCCTCCGCGCTCGGCCTGCGCGAGACCGTGCTGCACACCGGCGGCGCCGTCGCCGAGGCGATCGAGGGCGGCCGCAAGGACCCGGTCTCCCGGCTCGTCGACCACCTCGGCCGCCGCCGCGTCCTGCTGCTGCTCGACAACTGCGAGCACGTCGTCCAGGCCGCCGCCGACCTCGCCGACCGGCTGCTCGCCGACTGCCCCGGCGTCACCGTGCTCGCCACCAGCCGCGAACCGCTCGGCGTCCCCGGCGAGAGCGTGCTGCCGGTCGAGCCGCTGCCCGACCCGTCCGCGCTGCGCCTGCTCGCCGAGCGCGGCGCCGCCGCCCGCCCCGGCTTCCGCACCGACCAGGACCCGGCGGCCTGCGCCGAGCTGTGCCGCCGCCTCGACGGCCTGCCGCTGGCCATCGAACTCGCCGCCGCCCGGCTGCGCGGTCTCACCCCCCGCCAGCTCGCCGACCGCCTCGACTCCCGGTTCGCCCTGCTCACCGCGGGCTCCCGCACCCTGCTGCCCCGCCAGCAGACCCTGCGCGCCGTCGTCGACTGGTCCTGGGACCTGCTCGGCAAGCGCGAGCGCGCCGTGCTGCGCCGGCTGTCGGTGTTCGCCGGCGGCTGCACCCTGGAGGCCGCCGAACAGGTCGTCGCCGACGGCGCGCTGGTGCGCCGCGAGGAGGTCGCCGACCTGCTGCTCTCGCTGGTCGACAAGTCCCTGCTGGTGGCCGGGCTGGGCGAGCAGCCCCGCTACTGGATGCTGGAGACCATCCACGAGTACGCCGCCGAACGCCTCGCCGAGGCCGCCGAACCCGACACCGCCGACCGGCACACCCGGCACTACCGGGAGCTCGCCCGCACCGCCCACCTGAACCTGCACGGCCCGGGCCAGCTCGACGAGCTCGCCCGCTTCGACCGCGAGCAGGAGAACCTGCGGGCCGCGCTGCGCCGCGCCGTCGACACCGGCCAGGAGCAGGAGGGCCTGGCCCTGGTGCTGTCGATGGCCGGCTACTGGATGCTGCGCGACTACCGCACCGAGTCCCGCACCTGGTACGAGGCGGTCTCCGCGCTCGGCCCCGACCCGTACGCCGACGGCGCCCCGCCGCCCGTCCCGCTCACCGCCAACCCGCTGGACGCCCCGCTGCCGATGCCGCCCGACCTGCTCGACGAGGCCCGCCGCCAGCTCGGCCTGCTCCGGCTGATCAGCCTGTTCTCCGGGGACATGAGCATGCTGCACAGCTCGGGCGCGCTGGACACCGCCGAACGCATCCTGGCCGCCTACACCCCCGACCTGCCGCAGTCCTACCGGCAGCCGGTGCTCGCCCGGATCTTCACCGTCTTCCTCACCGGCGAGATGGAGCGCACCCGCGAGGTGATGGACGACGCGGTGGCCGGCGCCCGGGTGCACGGCGACCCGCTCGACCTGGCGTTCGCCCTGCAGCTGCGGGCCCGGCTGCTCAACGACCTGGCCGGCGGGCTGGACCAGGCGATCGCCGACAGCGAGGAGGCGCTCGCCCTCTACACCGCGCAGGGCGACCGCTGGGGCATGTCCGACGCGCTCTCCGGCAAGGCCGAGAACGCCACCAAGTCCGGCGACGCCGCCGAGGCCGAGGCGGCCTTCCGGCAGGCCATCGAGCTCTCCACCCAGCTCGGCGCGCACCAGGAGGTCCCGATGCTGCGGGCCCGGCTCGGCGAGGTGCTGGCCGAACGGGACCCGGAGGCCGGCGAGCGGATGGTCCGCGAGGCGGTCGCCGACGCCTCCGGGGAGCACACCGACGCCGAGGGCGCCCGGATGTACGGGCGGCTGGTGCTGTGCAACCTGGCGGTGCGCCGCGGCGAGTACGCCGAGGCGCTGGCCGTGCTCGACGAGCTGCCCGCCGACCCCGGCGCGCGCGGACCCGTCCCCTCGGTGTTCGCCGGCATCGTCGGCTGCATCCGCGGCTGGGTGGTGGCCCGCTCCGGCGACCCGGCCGCCGGCCTGGAGCTGATGCGGGCCGGCCGCCGCACCATGACCGAGGTCGAGGGCGGCCCCACCATCTTCGTCGAGCACATGGCGATGATGCTGATGACCCCGCTGGCCGGCGCCCTGGTCGAGTACGCCCGGGCGTACGGCGAGCCCGCCGCGGCCCGCCGCGCCGCCGCCCTGCTCGGCGCCCACGAGGGCATCAGCGGCATGCCCGGCTCGTTCATGGAGCGCAGCGAGCACGCCCGGTGCGCCGCCGCGGCCCGCGAACTGCTCGGGGCGGACGCGTACCTGGCCGCGTACGAGGAGGGCGGACGCCTCACCCTGCGCGAGGCGTCCGCCCTGCTGAACGATCCCGGCCCGTTCCGCGCCGGGGCCGCCTGACCCACCGTCAGGTGCGCTTGCGGAAGCGGGCCACCGCGAGCGGCGCGGTCACCGCGGTGATCCCCGCGGCCCAGAGCAGCACCGTCAGCACCGAGTTGCCGACCGGCTGGTCGTTGATCAGCGCCCGGCAGGCGTCGGCCAGCGCGGAGAGCGGGTTGTGCCGGGTGAACGCCTCCAGCCAGCCCGGCATGCTGGTCGGCTTGGCGAAGATCGAGCTGCCGAACTGCAGCGGCATCATCACCAGCATCGACATGCCCTGCACCGCCTGGGCGCTGCGCAGCGACATGCCCAGCAGCATCGACACCCACATCAGCGAGGAGCCGAACAGCAGCGACAGGCCGACCGCGGCCAGCAGCTTCAGCGGCCCGCCCGCGACGTCCAGGCCGAGGACCATCGAGAAGCCGATCAGCACCGCGAAGGCGACCACCGCGCGCAGCGTCTCGGCGATCATCTTGGACAGCAGCACCGCGGAGCGCCCGATCGGCAGGGTGCGGAAGCGGTCCATCACGCCGGTCTGGAAGTCGGTGTTCAGGCCGGTGCCGAGCGCCATCGCCAGGTTCAGGCCGGTGGTGCCGAGCAGGCCGGGCACCATGTACTGCATGTACGTGTGCTGGTCGCCGGCCATCGCGCCGCCGAACACGTAGACGAACAGCACGATCATGATGACCGGGACCAGCAGCGCGTCCAGCATCGACTCCGGGTCGGCCTTGATCCGCATCAGGTTCCGGCGGGTCAGCGCGCCCAGGTGGCGCAGGTTGCCGCGCAGGCCGATCCGGGTGTCGTCGGCGCCGGCGGGGGCCGCGGCGGGCGCGGGGGTCAGGGTGGCGGTGCTCATGCGACGGGCTCCTTGTCACGGTTCCGGGCGGGGACGGCGGACTTGCCGGTGATGGTCAGGAACACCTCGTCCAGGCTGGGCAGCTCGGTGCCGATGCCGGCCACCCCGAAGCCGCGGGTGCCCAGCACCCCGATCACGGCGGTCAGCTGGTGCTCGTCGGTCAGGTGCACCGAGAGCAGGGCGGACTCGGCGGAGAAGGTGGCCGGGATGCCGGACTCCTGCAACGCCCGCGCCATCTCCGGGAGTTGGGCCGGGTCGGCGGGCCGCACCTGCAGGCTCTGCCCGCCGACCTGCTTCTTCAGCTCCTCGATGCCGCCGTTGGCGATCACCCGGCCCTTGTCGATCACGGTCAGGGCGTGCGCGAGCTGCTCGGCCTCCTCCATGTACTGGGTGGTCAGCAGCACGGTCGAGCCCTCGCCGACCATCCGCTGCACCTCGTCCCACACCTCGTTGCGGGTGCGCGGGTCCAGGCCGGTGGTGGGCTCGTCCAGGTAGAGCACCTTCGGGCGGCCGATCATCGAGGCGGCGAGGTCGAGCCGGCGGCGCATGCCGCCCGAGTAGCCCTTGGCGGGCCGCTTGGCCGCGTCGGTGAGCGAGAAGCGCTCCAGCAGCTCGGCGGCGCGGGCCTTGGCGTCCTTCGCCGAGAGGTCGAGCAGGCGCCCGATCAGGTAGAGGTTCTCGTAGCCCGACAGCAGCTCGTCCACCGAGGCGTACTGGCCGGTCAGGCCGATGGTGCGGCGCAGCTGCTTGGGCTGGCGCAGCACGTCGTAGCCGCCGACGAACGCGCTGCCCGCATCCGGCTTGATCAGCGTCGACAGCACCCGCACCAGGGTGGTCTTCCCGGCGCCGTTCGGCCCGAGCAGCCCGAGCACCGTCCCCTCGCGCACCGTCAGGTCGACCCCGTCCAGGGCCTTCGTCTCCCCGTAGTGCTTCACGATGCCGTGGACCTCCACGGCGTTCCGCTCGATTCGTGTCATGGCAACCACCGTGCCGGGGGCGGCTGTCACGGCGCTGTCAGCCCGCTGTCAGGGGGGATGACGGCGGGCTGACGGGGAGACTGCCGGCGGTGAGCCGCCGTCAGCGCTCGGCGGGCTCCTCGGCCAGGACCAGGGCGAGCAGGCCGGGGAAGCGCCGGTCGAACTCCGCGCGGCGCAGCCGGTTCAGGCGCCGGGCGCCCTCGTCGCGCTGCTCCAGCAGGCCGACGGCGCGCAGCGCCGTGAAGTGGTGGGTCCGGGTGGCCTTGGACACGGGCAGGTCGATGGAGCCGCAGGCGTGCGTCCAGTCGGGGGCCGCGGCCAGGGCGCGGACGATGAGGCGGCGCACCGGGTCGGCGAGCGCGTCCAGGGCCGCCTGCAGGGGGACCAGGTCCGGGTCGGCGGGTGCCGGTTCCGTGCCGCGTGCGGGCATCGCGCTCCTCCTTGCCGGGTGTTCGACAACCATCGTACAGTTCGGGTGTTCGATCCGCGTCGAACATCCAGCCGCCGTACCACCCCACCCCTTCAGGAGCAGCCGTGCCCTTGGTGCGCATCGACCTCGCCGACTCCCGTCCCGCCGACCTCCGCCGGGCCATCGCCGACGGCGTCCACGACGCCCTGGTCGCCGTCGTCGGCATCCCGGCGGGCGACCGCTTCCAACTGCTCACCGTCCACCCCGCCGACGAGCTGGTCTTCGACGCCGACCACCTCGGCATCCGGCGGCTGGACGTGGTGTACGTGCAGATCACCCTGGTGGCGGGCCGTCCCCGGCCGCTCAAGGTGGAGCTGTTCCGGCGGATCGCGGCGAACCTCGCGGCCGTCGGCGTCCGGCCCGAGGACGTCCACGTCACCCTGACCGAGAACACCGTCGAGGACTGGTCGGTCGGCAACGGCGAGGCCCAACTGCTCGCCCTCGGCCCGGTCGCGGGCACCGCGGGCTGAGACCGGCCGGCCCGCGGAGGGCGGCGTCAGCGCGCGGGGCGCCGCTCCGGCCGCCGGCCCCACGGCTTGAACACCGACAGCACCACGTCGGCCAGGTGGAGCAGCAGGGCCACGGTGGGGACGATCACCAGGTGGTAGCGCAGGAACCCCGGCTCCACGGCCGGGACGGAGCCCGTCGGGTGCCGCTCGGCCGCCCGCGCCGCCTCGTGCAGCCGGGCGGTGAGCGCGAGGACCGAGGCCGCCGTCGCCGCCGGCGTCAGCCAGAACTTGACGGCGACCCGGCGGAACCGGAACAGCCCCCACCGGGTGCCGAGCGCCAGCGCCACCCCGCTCGCCAGGCTGGTCGGGCTCAGCGGGACGACCGGCGCGTCGCCCGGCACCGCCATCGCCCGGTAGGCGGTCCGCGCCGTGCCGGCGTCGTCCGTCGGCAGCGCCCGCACCGCGAGGGTGAGCAGGCACAGCATCAGGGCCGGCCGGCCGAGGCGACCACGTGCACCGCCAGCGTGCCGTGCCGGGCCCGCGGGGACGGCCGCCGGCCCGTTCCGGCCGGCCGCCCGGCGCCGCGGTCGCCGGCCTTCCGGGCTGTCGTCGGTCCGGCGGACGGGGACGTGCGCACCTCGCTCGGCCCGCGGGTCACGGACGGACCCCGGCCTCCCCCGCCCGCCCCGCCCGGGCGTCCTCCGGCGGGAGCAACTCCCCCTGCTCCCGGCCGAGTACGCCCGTCCGTCCGCCCCCGGGGGAGGGGCGGGCGGACGGGCGTGCACGGGCGCTAGCTGAAGCTGTGCTCCGGGCCGGGGAAGGTGCCCTCGCGGACGTCGGCGGCGAACTCGGTCGCGGCCTGGGCGAGCGTCGCGCGGAGGTTCGCGTACTGCTTGACGAACTTGGGGACGCGGCCGGCCGTCATGCCGGCGAAGTCGGTCCAGACCAGGACCTGCGCGTCGGTGCCGGGGCCGCCGCCGATGCCGACGGTGGGGATCGCGGAGTGCTCGGTGACCTGCGCGGCCAGCTCGGCCGGGACGGCCTCCAGGACGACGGCGAAGGCACCGGCCTGCTGGACGGCCTTGGCGTCGCGCAGCAGCCGGTGGGCGGCCTCGTCGCCGCGGCCCTGGACGGGGTAGCCGCCGAAGGCGTGCACGGACTGCGGGGTGAGGCCGATGTGGGCCATCACCGGGATGCCGGCGTCGACGAGCAGTTCGATGGTGCGGGCGCTGCGCTCGCCGCCCTCCAGCTTGACGGCCTGGACGCCGGCCTCCTTCATCAGGCGGGCGGCGTTGTGCAGGGCCTGGGCGGGGGACTCCTGGTAGGAGCCGAACGGCAGGTCGCCGACGACGAGGGCGCGCTTGGTGCCGCGGACCACGGCGGCGGAGAGCATCACCATCTGGTCCATGGTCACCGGCACGGTGGTCTCGTAGCCGAGGTGGCAGTTGCCCGCGGAGTCGCCGACCAGCAGGACCGGGATGCCGGCCTCGTCGAAGACTCCGGCGGTGAGGGCGTCGTAGGCGGTGAGCATCGCCCAGCGCTCGCCGTTGCGCTTGGCCTTGGCGAGGTCCCGGACGGTCACCCGGCGGCTGGTGACGCCGCCGTAGAGGGTGGTGCCGGCGGGGGCGTCCTGCGTCTGGGCAGGCTGAAGCGGAGAGGCGTTCATCGAACAGACTCCAAGTGTGTGTCGTCTCGTGGCGCCGTGCGGCGTCCCCGGATCTGGCTCCATGCTTGCACGCCGCGGGCCGTGCGCAAAGAGTCGGGAGCCCGGTCGTGTCCGGCCGCGCCCGGCGGCGGACGGGCCGGCGGGGCCGGCGGGGCGGGTCGGCGGGCGGTGCGGGCGCTTGGGGAAGTCTTTACTCTTCCTTGACCTCGGAGTACCGATACGAGACCGTCTCGTATTGGAAAGGGGTCTAGGCTGTCCGTATGACCTCGCCGACCGCCGCTGCCCCGGTATCCCGGGTGCCGGAAGCCGTACACCGCCGACGCTGGTGGATCCTGGGCACCCTGGTGCTCGCCCTGCTCGTCGTCGTCCTCGACAACTCGATCCTCAACGTGGCGATGAAGACCATCGCCACCCCCGCCCCGGTCGGCCTCGGCGCGAGCCAGAGCGACCTGGAATGGGCGATCAACTCCTACACGCTGGTCTTCGCGGGCCTGCTGTTCACCGCGGGCCTGCTCGGCGACCGGTTCGGCCGCAAGTGGACGCTGCTGGCCGGCATGCTGGTCTTCGGCCTCGGCTCGCTGCTGTCCGCGCTGGCCGCCAGCCCGGGCGAACTGATCGGCTACCGCGCGGTGATGGGCCTCGGCGGCGCCTTCGTGATGCCCGCCACGCTGGCCATCATCATGAACGTCTTCGAGCGGCACGAGCAGCCCAAGGCGATCGGCATCTGGGCCGGCGCGGTCGGCCTGGCCATCGCCATCGGCCCGATCACCGGCGGCCTGCTGATCGAGCACTTCTGGTGGGGCTCGGTCTTCCTGGTCAACGTCCCGATCGTCGTCGTGGCGCTCGGCCTGATGGGCTGGCTCGTCCCCGACTCCAAGGACCCCAACCCCGGCAAGCTCGACCCGGTCGGCGTGCTGCTGTCCATCGTCGGCCTGGTGGCGCTGATCTACGGCATCATCAAGGGCGGCGAACTGGCCGACTTCACCGACCCGAAGGCCTGGATCCCGACCCTGGTCGGCGTGCTCGCGCTGGTCGCCTTCGTGCTGTTCGAGAAGCGCACCCGGTACCCGGCGCTGGACGTCACCTGGTTCCGCAACAAGGTGTTCTCGGCCTCGATCGGCGTGGTCGGCATCGTGTTCTTCGCGCTGATGGGCGTCTCGTTCTTCGGCGTCTTCTACATCCAGAGCGTGCGCGGCTACAGCGCCCTGGAGGCCGGCGAGCTGATGCTGCCGCTGGCCGTCGCCCAGCTGGTCTTCGCGCCGCGGGCCCGGTTCGTGGTCGACCGCTTCGGCATCCGCGCCACCTGCGCGGGCGGCATGCTGCTGGTCACCGTCGGCTTCCTCGGCTACGCCTTCCTCACCGCCACCAGCCCGATCTGGCTGCTGATCGTGCTCGG
This sequence comes from Kitasatospora sp. NRRL B-11411, assembly GCF_000721345.1. Classification (NCBI taxonomy): domain Bacteria; kingdom Bacillati; phylum Actinomycetota; class Actinomycetes; order Kitasatosporales; family Streptomycetaceae; genus Kitasatospora; species Kitasatospora sp. NRRL B-11411. Next base: position 36,591 of record NZ_JOGH01000036.1, read on the forward strand.
CTTCGTGATGGGCACCGGCATGGCGCACGTGATGCCGCCGGTGACGGTCGCCATCATGGGCGCGCTGCCGCGCGAGAAGGCCGGCGCCGGCTCCGCCCTGAACAACACCTTCCGCCAGGTCGGCGGCTCGCTCGGCATCGCGGTGCTCGGCGCGCTGCTGTCGACGGTCTACCGCAACGGCATGGACGACCACCTGGCCGCGGTGCCCGAGCAGGTCCGCGACCGGGCCGGCGAGTCCATCGAGTCCACCCTCGGCGTCGCCGAGAAGCTCCACCTGCCCGCCCTGGTCGACCCGGCCAAGGACGCCTTCATCCACGCCATGCACGTGGTCTCCGGCGTCTCGGCCGGCGTCACCGTGCTCGGCGCGGTGCTGGCGCTGCTCCTGCTGCCCGGCAAGGTCGCCGCCCCCGGCGGCCCGGGCGCCCCGGCCCCCGGCCCGCAGGACCGCAGCGGCTCCGGCGCGAGTGCAGCCAAGGTCTGATCGCGAGGGTGGAGAATAGGGCCATGACGAGCGCCGAAACTCCGCTCCAGCCGTGCCACGGCCCCGCCGCGGAGCAGGACGCTCCGCGGCGGGGCCGCCCGCGCAGCGAGGCCGCCGAGCAGGCGATCTACCGCGCGGTGGAACAGCTGATGGAGGACGGCACCGGCCTGTCCGAGCTGTCGATCGAGCGGATCGCCGCCGAGGCCGGCGTCGGCAAGGCCACCATCTACCGGCGCTGGCCCAACAAGGAGGCCCTGCTGGTGGACGTGGTGGCCCGGCTGGAGGAGCCGCTGCCCCCGCTGCTCGGCCCGACCTACCGGGACGACCTGATCAACGCCGTCGACTACATGCGCCGGCGCGGCCTGATCAAGCGCTCCCGCTGGATCGTCAAGTCCGCGCTGGGGCAGATGAACACCTGGCCGGAGCTCAAGCACACCTACCAGGAGCGGGTGGTGCAGCCCCGCCGCGAGATGGTCCGCCAGATCGTCCGGCGCGGCGTCGACGCCGGGGAACTGCGCGCCGACCTGGACGTCGAGCTGCTCTGCGAGCTGCTGATCGGCCCGATCCTGGTGCGCACCGTGCTGTGGGACGACTCCCCGCTGGAGGACCCGGACCTGCCCCGCCAGATGGTCGACGCCGCGCTCCAGGGCATCGGCGCCCGCCCGGCCCCGTCCCCCGCGCACTGACCGCCCCGCAGCCGCCCCGCCACCGCCGCCGCCGGCCCCGTCCGGCGCAGGACCGGAACTTTCCGGGCACTTCGCCGCGTCCATCCCGTCATAGGCTGATCCGGGAATCGGATCGGATCGGGGCAGGTCGGGGCCGCCGTCGGCGGCGCGGCCGGCCGGTGCGGCGGTGAGGAGCGGGCGATGGTGCGGGCGGACGGCCCGGCGGTGGCGACGGCGTCGGACGAGCGGGCCGCGGCCCGGTGGGAGGGGCTGCGCCGCTGGTTCGCTTGGCGCCGCGGGTGGCCGCTCACCGTGCTCGGCCTGCTGGTCACCCTCCTGCTGGTGTGCCACGCCCAGGTGCCCAACGCGGTCGGCAACCTGGGCAGCCTGCTGGAGACCTTCCTGCCCTGGCTGGGGCTGGCCGTCCCGGTGCTGCTCGGGCTCGCGCTGTGGCGGCGGGCCGGGATGGCGGTGGTCGCCGCGCTGCTGCCCGGCGCGGTCTGGCTGAACCTGTTCGGCGCGCTGCTGGTCGACAAGAGCAGCGGCCCCGGCGACTTCACCGTGCTCACCCACAACGTGGCCGCCGCCAACGACGACCCGCAGGGCACCATCCGGATGCTCGCCGGCTCCGGCGCCGAGATCGTCGCGCTGGAGGAGCTGTCCGCGTCCGCCGCCCCGGTGTACGCCGAGGGGCTGGCCGCCGCCTTCCCGTACCACGTGGTGGAGGGCACCGTCGGGCTGTGGTCCGGCTACCCGATCGACGAGGTCTCCGTGGTCGACCTCAAGATGGGCTGGACCAGGGCCTTCCGCGCCCGGGTCAGCACCCCCAAGGGCCCGCTGGCGGTGTACGTCGCCCACCTGCCCTCGGTCCGGGTCAAGTTCGACAGCGGCTTCACGGCCGGGCGGCGCGACGTCAGCGCGCAGGCCCTCGGCGACGCGATCGAGCACGAGCCGCTGCGCAAGGTGCTGCTGCTCGGCGACCTCAACGGCACCATGAACGACCGCAGCCTGGCCCCGATCACCTCGCAGTTGCGCTCCGCCCAGGGCGCGGCCGGCGACGGCTTCGGCTTCTCCTGGCCGGCCTCCTTCCCGACCGCCCGGATCGACCAGATCCTCAGCAAGGGCGGCCTGGTCCCCACCGACTCCCGCACCCTCCCGGCGGACGCCAGCGACCACCTCGCGGTGGCCGCCGACTACCGCTACTAGGCCCTGCCCCTACCGGGCCCGGACGCCGATCACCACGGTGGCGTCCCGCTCCTCGTCCTGCTCCGTGTGCGCTTCGAGGCCCTGCCCGGCCAGCAGGGCGGCGGTCGCCGGGGCCTGGCGTCCGCTGGTCTCGATCAGCAGGCGGCCGCCGGGGGCCAGCCAGCGGGGGGCGGCGGCCGCGACCCGGCGCTGGACGGCCAGGCCGTCGGCGCCGCCGTCCAGGGCCGTCGCGGGCTCGTGGTCGCGGGCCTCGGGCGGCAGCAGCGGGATCTCCCCGGTCGGCACGTACGGGGCGTTGGCCAGCAGCAGGTCGACCCGGCCGCGCAGGGCGGGCGGCAGCGGGGCGTCCAGGTCGCCGAGGTGGACCAGGCCGCCGTACGGGGCCAGGTTGCGGCGGGCGCAGGCCACCGCGGCCGGGTCGACGTCCGCGGCGTGCAGGACGGTGTCCGGGCCGAGCCGGGCGGCCAGCGCGGCGCCGATCGCGCCGGAGCCGCAGCACAGGTCGAGCAGCACCGCGCCGGGGCGGCCCAGCGCGGCGGCCCGCTCGACCAGGAACTCGCTGCGCCGGCGCGGCACGAACACCCCGGGGGCGAGCGCGATGCGCAGTCCGGCGAACTCGGCGAAGCCCACCACCTGTTCCAACGGGTGCCCCGCGCAACGGAGTTCGAGCATCCGATCGAGTTGCGCGGGGTCGGTGGCGGCGGCCAGCAGCAGCCGGGCCTCGTCCTCGGCGAAGACGCACCCGGCGGCGCGCAGCCGGTCGGTGAGCAGGGCTGGGGGGAGTGACACGGGGACCTCTCGAAGAGCCTGGCGGGCTCCCCGTCCGGTCAGGCCGCGACCCGGCGGCGGGGGAGCACCTCGACGACCTGCACGGTGATCTCTCCCACCTCCTCGGTCCGGCGCGCCCGCCATGACCGGACGCGTGCTGCGGCGCTCACCCTAACCCGTCCGCCCCGCACTGTCAGCCCTGCCGCCAGCGGTTGGTGATGGGCAGCCGGCGGTCGCGGCCGAAGTTCTTCGGCGAGACCTTCGGGCCCGGCGGGTACTGCCGCCGCTTGTACTCGGCGGTGTCGACCAGCCGCACCACCCGGTCCACCACCTCGGCCGGGAATCCGGCGGCCACGATCGCGTCCCGGCCCTCGTCGCCCTCCACGTACCGGGCCAGCACGGCGTCCAGCAGGTCGTAGTCGGGCAGCGAGTCGGTGTCCTTCTGGTCCGGCCGCAGCTCGGCGGACGGCGGCTTGGAGATGGTGTTCTCCGGGATCGGCGGCACCTCGCCGCGGGCCTCGGCCGCCGCGTTGCGCCAGCGGGCCAGCTTGAAGATCAGCGTCTTGTACACGTCCTTGATCGGCCCGTAGGCGCCCACCGAGTCGCCGTACAGCGTCGAGTAGCCGACCGCCAGTTCGCTCTTGTTGCCCGGCGCCAGGACCAGCTGCCCCTCCTGGTTGGAGATCGCCATCAGCAGGGTGCCGCGCATCCGCGACTGCAGGTTCTCCTCGGCCAGGCCGGTCAGCTCGGCGGCGCCCATGTAGGCGTCGAACATCGGGGCGATCGAGACCGTGCGGAAGTGCAGGCCGGTGCGGCGGGCCAGCTCGGCCGCGTCGTCCCGGGAGTGCTGCGAGGAGTAGCGCGAGGGCATCGAGACGCCGTACACGTGCTCCGCGCCGATCGCGTCCACCGCGATCGCCGCGACCAGCGCCGAGTCGATGCCGCCGGACAGGCCGATCAGCACCGAGCGCGCGCCGTTCTTGCGGACGTACGCCCGGGTGCCCTCGACCAGCGCCGCGTACACCTCGGCCTCGTCGTCCAGCCGCTCGGAGACCTGCGGCTCCAGCGGCTGCGCGGGCCGCTCCTTCGGCGCGCCGCCCAGGTCGACCCTGGTCAGCTTCAGGCCGTCGGCGAGCACCGTGCCGTCCGGCAGGCCGTCCTCGTTCGCGGCCGGCAGGTCGAGGTCGACGACCAGCAGCGCCTCCTCGAACTGCGGTCCGCGGGCCAGCAGTTCGCCGCCCTCGGTGACCACCATCGACTCGCCGTCGAAGACCAGCTCGTCCTGCGCGCCGACCATGTTCAGGTACACCAGCGGGCAGCCCGCCTCGGCGGCCCGGCGCTTGACCAGCTCCAGCCGGACGTCGTCCTTGTCGCGCTCGTAGGGCGAGCCGTTGACCGACAGCAGCAGGCCCGCGCCGGCCTGGCCGGTGGCGGCGACCCGGCCGCCCTCCTGCCAGATGTCCTCGCAGATCGCCAGCGCGACGTCCACGCCGTGCAGCCGCAGCACCGTCAGCTGGTCGCCCGGCACGAAGTACCGGTACTCGTCGAACACGCCGTAGTTCGGCAGGAAGTGCTTGGCGAACCTGGTCACCACCGCGCCGCCGCGCAGCACCGCCGCGCAGTTCTGCGGCTTGCCGGCGTACCGGGTGCCCGGCTCGCCGCGGCCCAGGTAGCCGACCACCACCGGGGTGTCGCCCAGGCCCTCGGCCTGCAGCTTCGCCGCCAGGTCGACCAGCGCGGCGCGGGAGCCCTCGACGAAGGAGCCGCGGAAGGCCAGGTCCTCCACCGGGTACCCGGTGAGCACCATCTCGGGGAAGGCGATCAGGTCGGCGCCGGACTCGGCGGCCCGCTTCGACCAGCGCAGCACCTCCTCGCTGTTGCGGGCGAGGTCACCGACCCAGGGGTCGATCTGGCACAGGGCGAGACGCAGATTCGGCATGCCCCCGAGTGTAATCGTCTAACTGACGCTATGTCGCGGGGGTACCCCCGTCGGCACGCCGGACACCCAGCCGGCACCCAGGTTCGCCCCGCTGCCCGCCCGGGATCGGCAAGCGGGCCCGGATCCGCCATGATGGGTGGCGACGCGGTCAGGGCGAGGTCTTCGCCGGGCCGGCCGGCCGGTGCGGGCGGCGTAACACGGGCGTAAAGAGCAGAGGTGAGACTGTCCCCATGGGCAAGCAGCAGGAGTTCGTGCTTCGCACGCTCGAAGAGCGTGACATCCGGTTCGTCCGGCTGTGGTTCACCGACGTGCTCGGGTTCCTCAAGTCCGTGGCGGTGGCCCCGGCCGAACTGGAACAGGCCTTCGAGGAAGGCATCGGCTTCGACGGCTCGGCGATCGAGGGCTTCGCCCGGGTCTACGAATCCGACATGATCGCCAAGCCGGACCCGACCACCTTCCAGATACTGCCGTGGCGCTCCGAGAACCCCGGCACCGCCCGGATGTTCTGCGACATCCTGATGCCCGACGGCTCGCCCTCCTACGCCGACCCGCGCTACGTCCTCAAGCGCACCCTGGAGAAGGCCTCCAACCTCGGCTTCACCTTCTACACCCACCCCGAGATCGAGTTCTTCCTGCTCAAGGACCTACCCGGCGACGGCACCCCGCCGACCCCCGCCGACCAGTCCGGCTACTTCGACCACACCCCGCGCGGCATCGGCCACGACTTCCGCCGCCAGGCCATCACCATGCTCGAATCCATGGGCATCTCGGTCGAGTTCAGCCACCACGAGGGCGCCCCCGGCCAGCAGGAGATCGACCTGCGCTACGCCGACGCGCTCTCCACCGCGGACAACATCATGACCTTCCGCCTGGTCATGAAGGAGGTCGCCCTCGAACAGGGCGTCCACGCCAGCTTCATGCCCAAGCCGTTCTCGCACTTCCCCGGCTCCGGCATGCACACCCACGTCTCCCTCTTCGAGGGCGACCGCAACGCCTTCCACGAGTCCGGCGCCGAGTACCAGCTCTCCAAGGTCGGCCGCTCCTTCATCGCCGGCCTGCTCAAGTACGCCGCCGAGACCGCCGCCGTCACCAACCAGTGGGTCAACTCCTACAAGCGCATCTGGGGCGGCTCCCAGCGCACCGCCGGCGCCGGCGGCGAAGCCCCCTCCTACATCTGCTGGGGCCACAACAACCGCTCCGCGCTCATCCGCGTCCCCATGTACAAGCCCGGCAAGCAGGGCTCCACCCGCATCGAGGTCCGCTCCCTCGACACCGGCTGCAACCCCTACCTCGCCTACGCCGTCACCCTCGCCGCCGGCCTCAAGGGCATCGAGGACAACCTCGAACTCCCCCCCGGCGCCGACGACGACGTCTGGGCCCTCACCGACGCCGAACGCCGCGCCCTCGGCATCCAGCCCATGCCCCAGAACCTCGGCGAGGCCATCGACCTCATGCAGCGCAGCGAACTCGTCGCCGAGACGCTGGGCGAGCACGTCTTCGACTTCTTCCTGCGCAACAAGCGCCAGGAGTGGGAGGAGTACCGCTCGGAGGTCACGCCGTTCGAGCTCCGCAAGGTGCTGCAGGTGCTGTAAGCACGGTGACGATCCGTCAGGCCCCGGCCGGGGAGCGGGAGTCCGGCCGGGGCCCGGCGGTTTTCCATCGGGGCCCGGTTTCGTGTTGGGTACGGGGTGGGGCAGGGGGAAGGAGACCCCTGGACCGGTGACCCGGAGGATGGGAGGGCAGATGGAACTGCGGCTGAGGTACGCGCCCCAGGCGGTGAACGCCGGGCGGTTCGCGGCGGACATCGTGACGTCGGCGGCGCAGGTCAGCGGGGTGCAGCTGGACTACTCGGTGGGGAGCCTGGCCGCCGTCGACGAGATCATCGAGGACTTCCGGGGCAGCGGGATCGACAGCGGCCAGGTCGGCGAGACGCTGTTCGGATTCGGCTGCTACGTCGGCGAGGTGATGGTCCGCCAGGGCGGCGCCTCCTGGCGGGAGGTGGGCGGCGAGGAGGTCCCGATGTTCGGCTTCCCGCTGGTGGTGCAGCTGCCGAGCGGGCAGGTGTGCAACCCGATCGGGAAGGTGTTCAAGCGGATGGACAACGGCCCCGAGGACAACCTGCCCTACTTCTACCGGGTGTTCGCCGAGCCGTGGCGCCGGGCTTAGCGCCGGGAGCCGCCGGGCGGGCGGATCCGGTCGCCTCGCGGTCGGAGGCGAGCCGTACCCTCGTGCCATGCGGCGAGGAGAGATCACCGAAGAGTCCGTGCTGAAAGCCATCGAAGAGCACGATGACATGGGGCGTGAGGAGTTCCTGTCCCATTACGGCTTCCGCAAGGCGCAGTCCTACGTCCTGGTGCACGAGGGCAGGGAGTACGACTCGAAGGCCATCGCGGGGGTCGCCCACAAGTGGGCGCAGGGCGAGGCGCTGCCCGCTGACGGTTTCAGCGGCGGCAAGGACCACGCGGCCGCTTGGCTGAGGGGCCTGGGCTTCACGGTCAAGGAGGTCAAGAACCCGGACTGGGTCTGGGACGAGGTGATCCTCGCCTGCGACCTCGTGGCATCGAACGGCTGGCACCAACTCGACGCCGACGACCAGAAGGTCCAGGAACTGTCGGAGCTGCTCCAACTGCTCCCGTTCCACGGGGAGGACGTGCGGGGCGCGAAGTTCAGGGACCGCAGCAACGTCGCCCGCAAGACCGCCGACATAGCGACCGGGCATCCCGATCACGAGGGCAGGGCGGCCAAGGGCGGCGCGACCGACCGGAGGGTGCTGCGCGAGTTCCTCGAACGGCCGGAGGAGATGGCGCAGGCCGCACGGCTCATCCGGGCGCAGCTGGCTACGGGGGAGGCCCTGGCCGGAACTCCGGCGGACGGGGAGCCGGACGAGGAGTACGAGGCGCCGGAGGGGCGGCTGCTCATGCGCCGGCACCAGGCCAGGGAGCGGGACCGGAAACTCCGGCAGAAGAAGATCGACTCGGTGCTGGGGAAGGGCGGCACCCTGGCCTGTGAGGTCTGCGGGTTCGACTACCAGGCCGTGTACGGGGAACGCGGCGCGGGTTACGTCGAGTGCCACCACGTGGTGCCCCTGCACGTGGCGGGTGAGGGGACGACGAAGCTCGCCGATCTCGCGCTGATCTGCGCCAACTGCCACCGGATGATCCACCGGAAGGCCCCGTGGCCCACGCCTGCGGAGCTGCGGGAGGCCGTCGAGGGGCGGCGGGGCACCGGGTCCGGCGGGGCCGGGTAGCGGTCCTTCGGCAGTGGAGGCGGGGAGCACCGGGACCCGGTTGACGGTGCGTCACGGGGCGCGTCCGGGGCGGGCGGGAACGTACGCTTCGGAGCAGGGATCGGCGACGGGAAGCGGGAGCACGGTGGAGGAACGGGCCGGGAGCCGGGTCAGCCGGTTGGAGACCCGACTGGTGCGGCGCGGGTTCTCCGATCCGGACCAGGCGGTGCGGCTGCTCGACGAACCGGCGCTGCACGGGCTGGCCGGCGATCCGGTGCTGCTGGACGCGCTGAGTGCCGCGGCCGATCCGGACCAGGCGCTGTTCGGGCTGGCCCGGCTGCTGGAGGCGCTGGATCCGCACGAGCGGCACACCCTGCGCGACACCCTGACCGCCGCCAAGCCGCTGCGGGACCGGCTGCTGGGCGTCCTGGGCGCCTCGACCGCGCTCGCCGACCACCTGGCCCGGCACCCCCGCGACTGGCACGCCCTGGTCTCCTTCGAGCTGCGCGACATCCACCCCGGCCGGGGCGACTTCCTCGGCGAACTCACCCGCCGGGTGTGGGCCGAGCCGGAGGGCGACCGGGCCGACGCGCTGCGCGCCGCCTACCGGCGCTGCCTGCTGGCCATCGCCGCCCGCGACCTGTCCGGCACCACCGACCTGCCGCAGGCCGCCGCCGAACTCGCCGACCTGGCTGGCGCCACCCTGCAGGCCGCCCTCGACATCGCCGCCGAGCAGGACCCGGAGGCCGCCGCGGCCGCCCGGCTGGCGGTGATCGGAATGGGCAAGTGCGGCGGCCGCGAGCTGAACTACGTCTCCGACGTGGACGTGATCTTCGTGGCCGAGGCCCGCGAGGGCGTCGACGAGCAGAAGGCCGTGCAGGCCGCCACCCGGCTCGCCGCGCACGCCATGCGGCTGTGCTCCGACACCACCGGCGAGGGCACCATCTGGCCGGTCGACGCCAACCTGCGCCCCGAGGGCCGCAACGGCCCGCTGGTGCGCACCCTGGCCAGCCACCTCGCCTACTACCAGCGCTGGGCCAAGACCTGGGAGTTCCAGGCCCTGCTCAAGGCCCGCCCGATCGCCGGCGACCCCGAACTCGGCCGCGCCTACGCCGAGGCCGTCGCCCCGCTGGTGTGGCAGGCCGCCGCCCGGGAGAACTTCGTCACCGACGTCCAGCAGATGCGCCGCCGGGTGGTCGACGCCATCCCGGCCGGCGAGCTGGACCGGCAGCTGAAGCTCGGCCCCGGCGGCCTGCGCGACGTCGAGTTCGCCGTCCAGCTGCTGCAACTCGTGCACGGGCGCACCGACGAGGCGCTGCGCAGCGGCAACACGCTGGAGGCGCTGGCCGCGCTCAGCGCCGGCGGCTACGTCGGGCGGGCCGACGCCGCCTCGCTGGACGCCGCGTACCGCTTCCTGCGCACCCTGGAGCACCGGATCCAGCTGCAGCGGCTTCGCCGCACCCACCTGATGCCCACCGACCCCGCCGACCTGCGCCGGCTGGCCCGCACGATGGCCCCCCAGCTCGGCCCGGACAGCAAGGGCGACCCGGTGGCGGCCCTGCAACGGGAGTGGAAGCGGCACGCGGTGGAGGTCCGGCGGCTGCACGAGCGGCTGTTCTACCGGCCGCTGCTGGACGCCGTCGCCGAACTGCCGGTCGCCGAACTGCGGGTCACCGGCTCCGGCGCCGCCGGGCTCAGCACCGAGGCCGCCAAGCAGCGCCTGGCCGCCCTCGGCTACGCCGACCCGGCCGCCGCGCTGCGGCACATCTCCGCGCTCGCCTCCGGCGTCAGCCGCAAGGCCGCCATCCAGCGCACCCTGCTGCCGGTGCTGCTCGGCTGGTTCGCCGACTCCGCCGACCCCGACGCCGGGCTGCTCAACTTCCGCCAGGTCTCCGACGCGCTCGGCCGCACCCCCTGGTACCTGCGGCTGCTGCGCGACGAGGGCGCCGCCGCCGAACAGCTCGCCCGGGTGCTGTCCGCCGGACGCCTCGCCCCCGACCTGCTGCTGCGCGCCCCCGAGGCGGTCGCCATGCTCGGCGACGCCGGCGGCCTCGTCCCGCGCGGCCGGGCCGCGCTGGAGGCGGAGGTGCTGGCCGCCGTCGGCCGGGCCGGCAGCCCCGCCGCCGCAGTCGCCGCGGCCCGGGCCGTCCGCCGCCGCGAACTGTTCCGCACCGCCGCCGCCGACGTCCTCGGCCGACTCGACGAGGACCCGGCCCGCGCCCTCGACCTCACCGGCGAGGCACTCACCTCGATCACCGCCGCCACCCTGCAGGGCGCGCTGCGCGCCGCGGGCAACGGCTGGGAGGACCGGGGCGGCGAGCTGCCCACCCGGATCGCGATCGTCGCGATGGGCCGGTTCGGCGGCCACGAACTCGGCTACGGCTCGGACGCCGACGTGCTGTTCGTGCACGATCCCCGGCCCGGCGTCCCCGACGAGGAGGCCGCCCGGGCCGCCCGCGAGGTGGTCGGCGAACTGCGCACCCTGCTGGCCGCCCCGTCCGTCGAACCCCCGCTGCTGGTCGACGCCGACCTGCGCCCCGAGGGCCGCAACGGCCCGCTGGTGCGCACCCTCAGCTCGTACGCCGCGTACTACGCGCGCTGGTCGCACGCCTGGGAGAGCCAGGCGCTGCTGCGGGCCGAGCCGATGGCCGGCGACCCCGAGCTCGGCGCGCGCTTCCGGGAGCTGATCGACCCGCTGCGCTACCCCGGCGCGGGCGTCCCCGACCGGGACCTGATGGAGATCCGCCGGATCAAGGCCCGGATCGAGGCCGAACGGCTGCCGCGCGGCGCCGACCCCACCACCCACACCAAGATCGGCCGCGGCGGGCTGGCGGACGTCGAGTGGACGGTGCAGCTGCTGCAGCTCCGGCACGGCCACGAGCTGCCGGCCCTGCGCACCACCCGCACCCGGGCGGCGCTGGCCGCCGCGACGGAGGCCGGGCTGGTCGACCGGGAGGACGCGGAGGTGCTGGACGCCGCCTGGGTGCTCGCCTCCCGGGTGCGGGCCGCGGTGATGCTGGTGCGCGGGCGCGCGGGGGACAGCTTCCCCGGCGACGCGCGGGAGCTGGCGGGGGTGGCGCGCTACCTCGGCTACGGGGTGGGGCACTCGGGGGAGCTGGTGGACGAGTACCGGCGGACGACGCGGCGTGCCCGCCGGGTGGTGGAGCGGCTGTTCTACGGCGGGGAGTAGCGCGCAAGCGCGGGCTTCGGGTGGGCGCACAGCAGGATCGCGGCGCAGGAGGGTGGTCCGTCCTGTGCCGCGATCCTGCGGGAGGTGCGTGGCCGGTCGCGCAGTTCCCCGCGCCCCCGGCGGCGTGCCGGCGTTAGGCGTTGACCTTGGTGTCCCACTGGGCGGGGACGGTGAGTTCCCGGTCGGCCGGTTCGCCGGGCCGGCGGGGGAGGCGGTAGACCCAGGTGTGGTAGATCAGGCGGGCGGAGAGGAAGCCGACGGCCAGGCAGACCTCGCCGCCGACCGCGTCCAGCCAGAAGTGGTTGGCGGTGGAGACGATCACGCTGAGGGTGGCCAGGGGGTAGGCCAGGCCGAGCAGGCGGACCCAGGTGCGGCGGGCCAGGAAGAAGATGGTCAGGCCGCACCACATGGACCAGCCGATGTGCATGGAGGGCATCGCCGCGTACTGGTTGGAGACCGTCGCCCCGGCGCCGGAGGCCAGCGAGCCCCAGGTCTGGTGGAGGGTGACGGTGTCCAGGAAGCCGCCGCCGGTCATCAGGCGGGGCGGGGCCAGCGGGAAGCAGTAGAAGCCGACCAGGGCGATGCCGGTGGTGACGAACAGCACCGTCCGGGCGGCGGCGTAGCGGCCGGGGTGGGAGCGGTAGAGCCAGACCAGCACGCCGATGGTGATGATGAAGTGCAGGGTGGCGTAGTAGTAGTTCATCCCGACGATCAGCCAGCTGACCGAGTTGACGCCGTGGTTGATGGAGCGCTCGACGGCGATGCCGAGGGTGTGCTCCAGGTTCCAGACCCAGGTGGCGTGCTTCTGGGCGATCTCGGCCTGCTCGGGGACGGCGTTGCGGACCAGCGAGTACAGCCAGTAGCTGAGGCCGATCAGGGCGAGTTCGAAGAGCAGGTGCGGCCGACGCGGGGTGCGGCGCTGCTCGCGCAGGCGGCCGCGGACGGCGGCCCCGGGTGACCGGGCGACGCGGGTGGCTCCGCCGGGCGTACGGGCGGTGCGGTCCGTGCCCGGGTCGGAACCGGTGTGCGTGGTCCGGTCGGCACGTTCGGCGCCGGTTGTCTGGATCTCGGTCGGTTCCCCCATGGACGAGAAGTCTGCCAGACCAGGTGTGGCCGCTTGCTCATCCTCTGGTTGGGGATTCTTCACCGATTGTCCCCCTACGGGGGTAGGGGTCGATCGGTTCTCGAGGCGCATGCCGTCCATTGTGGCGCGCGGGTTACGAGGGGTCGAACCGGGGTCTGGTTCGGGCACGCACCCCGGCGGGGGCGGGGCGGGGGCGGGGGAGCGGCCGCGGGGCGGGCCGGGAAGGGGCTCAGGTCACGACTCGGTATGACTCCGGGGCGAAACCGCTTTCGCATCTTGCTGAAACATCTTGCAGGGCGCTAGGTTCCACGCCACCCACCCCATGCCCGAGCGCCCCCGAGGGAGAGCCCTGCCGTGGCCGACGCCCCGTTCCGCCCCCAGCGCCGCACCACCCCCTACCGCCGTCCCGGACGGGCCGCCGTCCTGGTCGCGGCCTCGCTGATCGCCGCCACCCTGGGCGCCGCCCCGCTGGCCGCGGCCGCGCCCGCCAAGCCCGCGGCCCCGCCGTCCGACAAGGACCTGGCGGCCACCGCGAGCCGGCACGACCTGACCCGCGAGCAGTTCTACTTCGTGCTGCCGGACCGCTTCGCCAACGGCAGCACCGGCAACGACACCGGCGGTATCACCGGCGGCCGGATGGACAACGGCCTCGACCCGGCCGACAAGGGCTTCTACCACGGCGGTGACCTGCAGGGCCTGATCGACAAGCTCGACTACATCCAGGACCTGGGCACCACCGCGATCTGGATGGCGCCGATCTTCAAGAACCAGCCCGTGCAGGGCGCCGGCGCGGACGCCTCGGCCGGCTACCACGGCTACTGGATCACCGACTTCACCCAGGTCGACCCGCACTTCGGCACCAACGCCCAGCTCAAGGAGCTGATCGACAAGGCGCACAAGCGCGGCATCAAGGTCTTCTTCGACGTCATCACCAACCACACCGCCGACGTCATCGACTACGCGGAGAAGACGTACGACTACCGCTCCGAGGGCGCCTACCCGACCCTCGACGCGGACGGCAACCCGGTCGACGAGACCGCGGTCGCCGACGCCCGGGCGCAGTGGCCGAACACCACCAAGGACTCCTTCCCCTACACCCCGGTGTTCCGCGACCAGGCGGGCACCACGGCGAAGACCCCGTCCTGGCTGAACGACCCGTCGCTGTACCACAACCGGGGCAACTCGACCTTCGTCGGCGAGTCCGCGACCGAGGGCGACTTCTCCGGCCTGGACGACCTGGACACCCAGAACCCCAAGGTCGTCGCGGGGATGGAGAAGATCTACCAGCAGTGGGTCGCCGAGACCGGCGTCGACGGCTTCCGGATCGACACCGTCAAGCACGTCAACCTGGCGTTCTGGGAGCAGTGGGCGCCCGCGCTGAAGCAGTTCGCCGCGCAGCAGGGCAACAAGAAGTTCTTCATGTTCGGCGAGGTGTACTCGGGCGACCCGGCGATCACCTCCCCGTACGTCACCAAGGGCAAGCTGCAGGCCACCCTGGACTTCGCGTTCCAGGAGGCGGCCCGCTCGTACGTCTCGCAGAACGGCTCGGCCAAGGCGCTCAGCGCGCTGTACGCGCAGGACTACCGGTACACCACGGCCGACACCGACGCCTACGAGCTGCCGACCTTCCTCGGCAACCACGACATGGGCCGGTTCGGCTCCTTCCTGCAGAGCGACAACCCGGGCGCCTCGAACGACGCGCTGCTGGCCAAGGACCGGCTCGCCAACGAGCTGCAGTTCCTGACCCGCGGCCAGCCGGTGGTCTACTACGGCGACGAGCAGGGCTTCACCGGCGCGGGCGGCGACAAGGACGCCCGGCAGGACATGTTCGCCTCGAAGACCCCCTCGTACAACACCGACACCGTGATCGGCGGCGAGTCGGGTTCGAAGGACCGGTACGGCCAGGACGGTGCGCTGTACCAGGGCATCGCGGGCCTGGCGAAGCTGCGCAAGGACAACCCGGCGCTGGCCGACGGCGCCCAGGTCGAGCGGTACGCGGCGGACGGGCCGGGCGTGTACGCGTTCTCCCGGATCGACGCCAAGGAGCAGGTCGAGTACCTGGCGGCGGTCAACAACGCCGCCGAGGCGAAGACCGTCACGCTGGACACCTTCTCGGCGGGCATGGACTTCGACGGCCTGTACGGGTTCAAGGGCAAGGTCACCAGCGGCGCGGACGGCAAGGTGACGGTCACCGTGCCCGCGATGTCCTCGCTGGTGCTGAAGGCCGAGCACAAGCTGGCCAAGCCGGCGGCCGGTCCGTCGATCACCGCCAGCGCGCCGGCCGACGGTTCGTACGGCACCGTCACGCTGGGCGCGAGCGTGCCCGGCGGCGGGTTCAACCGGGTCACCTTCGCCGCGCAGGTGGGGGACGGGGCCTGGCAGACGCTGGGCACCGCCGACAACGGCGTGTACCGCGTCACCCAGAACCTGGACGGGGTCGCGCCGGGGACCGTCGTCCGCTTCAAGGCCGTGGTCGAGGACTCGGCGGGCCGACTGGCCTCCACCACCGGGGAGTTCACCACCGGGCAGCAGCCGGCGGCGCCGGCGCCGAGCGCGGTGTCGCGCGAGTACGCGGTGGTGCACTACCAGCGCAAGGACGGCGACTACGACGGCTGGAACCTGTACACCTGGGGCGACATCGCCGACGGCGAGGCGACCACCTGGCCGGCCGGGCACGGCTTCGTCGGGCGGGACGCGTACGGGGCGTTCGCGTACGTGAAGCTCAAGGGCGGGGCGTCCGACGTCGGGTTCGTGGTGGAGAACAACGGCACCAAGGACGTCGACCAGGACCGGCACATCGACATCTCCGCCACCGGCGAGGTGTGGATCAAGGAGGGCGACGCCACCGTCCGCACCGCGAATCCGGACGCGGCGCAGCCGGTGCCCGAGGGCAAGGCGGTCATCCACTACCGGCGGGCCGACGGCAACTACACCGGCTGGGGCCTGCACGACTGGACCGGCGCGGCCGCGCCCACCGACTGGGGCAGCCCGCTGATGCCGGCCCGGCAGGACGCGTTCGGCGCGGTCTTCGAGGTGCCGCTGGCCCAGGGCGCGACCAGCCTCAGCTACATCATCCACAACGGCGGCGACAAGGACCTGCCGCAGGACCAGTCGCTCGACTTCGCCACCTCCGGCCGGGAGATCTGGATCATCGGCGGCCAGGAGGGCCACCTGCTGCCGCAGGCCGGCGGCACCTCCTCGCAGCTCGACCTGGGCTCGGCCAAGGCCCAGTGGATCGACGCGAAGACCGTCGTGGTGCCCGCCAACTACGGTGCGGGGGACGCCCAGTTGAAGGGCGGCACCAGCGCCCAGCTGATCTACGACCCCGAGGGCGGGCTGAGCGTCGACAAGGGCGTGCTGTCCAAGCCGGGCCACTGGATCCGGCTCAACCAGGCGGCCGGCCTCACCGACGCGCAGAAGGCGAAGTTCCCGCACCTGGCCGGGTACCGGGCGTTCACCGTCGACCCGCGCGACGCGGGCCGGATCACCGCCGCGCTGCGCGCCCAGACGGTGTTCACCGAGCACCTGCCCAACGGCGCCGCGCTCGCCGCCACCGGCGTGCAGACCCCCGGCGTGCTGGACGACCTGTACGCGGCCAAGGCGGCCTCCGCGCAGCTCGGCCCGGTGTACTCGGGCGACCAGGGCAAGGGCAACAACGGGAACGGCAAGGACAAGGACAAGGGCGACAAGCGGAAGGTGACGCTGTCGCTGTGGGCGCCGACCGCGACCGACGTCGCGGTGCAGCTGTTCGACAAGGCGAGCGGCGGCACCCCGAGGACCGTGCCGCTGAAGCGGGACGACGCGTCCGGCGTCTGGTCGCTGACCGGGGACGCCAAGGACCTGGACGGCAAGTACTACCTGTACCAGGTGAAGGTGTGGGCGCCGAGCGTCCAGCAGATGGTCACCAACCTGGTCACCGACCCGTACTCGACCGCGCTGGCCGCGGACTCCAAGCGCAGCCTGGTCGCCGACCTGTCCTCGGCCGCGACCAAGCCCAAGGGCTGGGACCAGCACCGCAGTCCGGAGGCGATCCCGGCGGTGAAGCAGCAGATCCAGGAGCTGCACGTGCGGGACTTCTCGTCCGCCGACAGCACCGTGCCGGCCGACGAGCGGGGCACCTACCTGGCGTTCACGCAGTCCAGGTCGGCGGGCATGCAGCACCTGAAGGACCTCGCCAAGGCCGGCGTGACCACCGTCCACCTGCTGCCGACCTTCGACATCGCCACCATCCGGGAGAACCGGGCCGACCAGAAGCTCCCGGCCTGCGACCTGGCCGCGCTGGCCGCCGACTCCGAGAAGCAGCAGGAGTGCGTGGCGGCCGTGCAGGCCGACGACGCCTACAACTGGGGCTACGACCCGCTGCACTACACGGTGCCGGAGGGCTCCTACGCCACCGACCCGAACGGCACCGCGCGCACCGAGCAGTTCCGCGCGATGGTGCAGGCGATGCACGAGGCGGGCCTGCGGGTGGTGCTGGACGTGGTGTACAACCACACCGCGGCGGCCGGGCAGGACGACAAGTCGGTGCTCGACAAGGTCGTCCCCGGCTACTACCAGCGGCTCAGCGACAGCGGCAAGGTCACCACCGACTCCTGCTGCGCCGACACCGCGCCCGAGCACGCCATGATGAACAAGCTGGTCGTGGACTCAGTGGTGACCTGGGCCAAGCAGTACCGGGTGGACGGCTTCCGGTTCGACCTGATGGGCCTGGACCCGAAGTCGACCATGCTGGACGTGCAGTCGGCGCTGCGGGCGCTCACCCCGCAGAAGGACGGCGTCGACGGATCGAGCGTCTTCCTGTACGGCGAGGGTTGGAACTTCGGGACGGTCGCCAATGACGCCCGGTTCGTCCAGGCCACCCAGGTCAACATGGCCGGCACCGGCATCGCGACCTTCAACGACCGGATCCGGGACGCCGGGCGCGGCGGCAACTTCGAGCTGTCCTCGGCCCCGCAGCAGGGCTTCGCCTCCGGCCTGTTCACCGACCCGAACGGCTCGGCCGACAACGGCACCCCCGAGCAGCAGAAGGCCCGGCTGCTGCACCAGATGGACCAGGTGAAGGTCGGCCTGACCGGCAACCTGGCGGCGTACAAGTTCACCGACAGCAGCGGGAAGCCGGTCACCGGCAGCGGTGTCGACTACAACGGCTCGCCGACCGGCTACGCGGCCGCCCCCGGCGAGGCGGTGGAGTACCTGGACGCGCACGACAACGCGGACCTGTACGACGCGCTGGCGTTCAAGCTGCCGCAGTCCACCTCGCCCGCCGACCGGGCCCGGATGCAGGCGCTGGGCCTGTCGCTGACCGCGCTGAGCCAGGGCCCGGGCTTCGCCCAGGCCGGCAGCGACCTGCTGCGCTCCAAGTCGCTGGACGCCAACTCCTTCGACTCCGGTGACTGGTTCAACTCGATCAGCTGGGACTGCAAGCTCGGCAACGGCTGGGGCCGCGGCCTGCCGATGGCGGCCGACAACCAGTCGATGTGGGCCCGCGACAAGCAGCTGCTGGCCGACCCGAAGCTGCGGATGGGCTGCAACGAGACGGGCGCCAGCACCGCCATCTACCAGCAGTTCCTGAAGATCCGTCAGTCCTCGCCGCTGTTCGCGCTGGCCAGCACGGCGGAGGTGCAGCGCCGGCTGTCCTTCCCGCTGTCCGGCACCGCGGGGGAGGACCCGGGCGTGATCACCATGCACCTGGACGGCACCGGGCTGAAGGGCGCCGAGAAGGGCATCACGGTGGTCTTCAACGCCACCCCGACCGCGCAGACCCAGACCGTGGCGGGCCTGCGCGGCAGCAGGCAGGAACTGCACAAGGTGCAGGCGAAGGGCAGTGACCCGGTGGTGAAGCAGGCCGCCTTCGACCCGGCTACGGGCACCTTCACGGTGCCGGGCCGGACGGTGGCGGTGTTCGTCCAGAACTGATTGTTTCCCGGCGGTAACAGGGGCCTCACCTCCGGGTGGGGCCCCGCTCCGTGGTGGCCGAAAATCGACGCTCGCGGCGAGGTTTGGCATGGACCTTTCCGATGCTGTCCCACATGCCGGACCATGCAGGGGTGTTCGAGGGGTCGAGGGGCAGTCATTAATCGGTCAATCAGTGGCATGCATCTGTCATTCACGAGGTGTTTGCTGCCAGGATTCCCCCGGCTGCGGACCGACAGGTAGCCCCAACTCCCGCCGGTGGAAACCTCCCCAGGACTCCGGCGGCCGCAGCCCGGCACGCGTACCCCACGTGCCCGGTACCGCGTACGTGCACCGCACCCCGAGCCGCGACCGGCGGCAGGGGCCCCCGCTGCGCCGCAACCGCGGCCAGATTCTCTCCACCGCTCGTGACCCCGCGACGGTCGGTAAAGGAGTCCCGCATGTCTCGCTACACGCATGCCCGCGTGAGCATGGCCGCCCTGGCCGCCACCACCGCCCTGCTGGTGACCGCGATCCCGGTGGCCGTGGCCCAGGCCGCCCCCACCGCCGGCGCCCAGGTCGCCGGCCAGCAGGCGGCCGCCGGGCACGCCCAGCTGATCGCCGACGCGGGCACCCGCTCCGCCGGCTTCGCGCAGGGCCTGGGCCTGGGCTCGGCCGAGAAGCTGGTGGCCAAGGACGCGTTCAAGGACGCCGACGGCACCCAGCACTTCCGCTACGAGCGCACCTACAACGGACTCCCCGTGCTCGGTGGCGACCTGATCGTCCACCAGGCGGCCAACGGCACCACCAAGGGCGTCGACCGGGCCTCCACCGCCTCGCTGACCGGCCTGTCCACCACCCCGAAGCTGGCCGCCGCCAAGGGCCAGTCCACCGCGCTCGCCGCCGAGGCCGGCTCCGCCCTGGAGACCGCGCCCCGCCTGGTCGTCTGGGCCGCCGACAACAACCCGCGGCTGGCCTGGGAGACCGTGGTCTCCGGCACCGAGAAGGACGGCACCCCGAGCAAGCTGCACGTGATCACCGACGCCACCACCGGCGCCGTGATCCAGAAGGTCGAGGGCGTGCAGACCGGCACCGGCAACGGCGTCTTCGTCGGCAACGTCACCATCGGCACCACGCTGTCGGGTTCGACGTACCAGATGAAGGACGCCACCCGCGGCGGGATGTACACCACCAACCTGAACAACGGCACCAGCGGCAACGGCACCCTGTTCACCAAGTCGACCGACAGCTGGGGCGACGGCACCGTCTCCAACAAGGAGTCCGCGGCCGTCGACGCCCACTACGGCGTCTCGATGACCTGGGACTACTACAAGAACACCTTCGGCCGCAACGGCATCCGCAACGACGGCGTCGGCGCGTACAGCCGGGTCCACTACGGCAGCAACTACGTCAACGCGTTCTGGGACGACACCTGCTTCTGCATGACCTACGGCGACGGCTCGGGCAACACCCAGCCGCTGACCGAACTCGACGTCGCGGGCCACGAGATGACGCACGGCGTCACCTCCAACACGGCGGGCCTGAACTACTCGGGCGAGTCCGGCGGCCTGAACGAGTCCACCTCGGACGTGTTCGGCACCATGGTCGAGTTCTACGCGAACCTGCCCAAGGACAACCCGGACTAC
Organism: Kitasatospora sp. NRRL B-11411; assembly: GCF_000721345.1. Taxonomy (NCBI): domain Bacteria; kingdom Bacillati; phylum Actinomycetota; class Actinomycetes; order Kitasatosporales; family Streptomycetaceae; genus Kitasatospora; species Kitasatospora sp. NRRL B-11411. Next base: position 56,688 of record NZ_JOGH01000036.1, read on the forward strand.
CTGATCGGCGAGCTGATCAACATCAACGGCGACGGCACGCCGCTCCGTTACATGGACAAGCCCTCCAAGGACGGCTCCTCGGCCGACTCCTGGTACAGCGGCGTCGGCAACCTCGACGTCCACTACTCCTCCGGCGTCGGCAACCACCTCTTCTACCTGCTGTCCGAGGGCAGCGGCGCCAAGGTGGTCAACGGTGTCAGCTACAACTCGCCGACCGCCAACGGCATCACCGTCACCGGCATCGGCCGGGACAAGGCCGCCGCGATCTGGTACCGCGCGCTGACCACCTACTGGACCTCCACCACCAACTACGCCAGCGCCCGGGCCGGCATGCTCTCCGCCGCGACCGACCTGTACGGGGCCAACTCGGCCGAGTACAACGCCACCGCCACCGCCTGGGCCGCCGTCAACGTCGGCAGCGCCCCCAGCACCGGCGGCCCGACCGTCACCAGCCCGGGCAACCAGTCCACCGCGCTGAACGGCTCGGTCAACCTGCAGGTCAAGGCCACCGGTGGCACCGCGCCGCTCAGCTACTCGGCCACCGGCCTGCCCACGGGCCTGTCGATCAACGCCTCCACCGGCGTGATCAGCGGCACCGCCACCGCGGCCGGCACCTACAACGTGACCGTCACCGCCAAGGACGCCGCCAACAAG
>NZ_JOGH01000037.1:0-55279 GCF_000721345.1 Kitasatospora sp. NRRL B-11411
GCCATCGCGTGCAACCGCCTGAAAGCCATACCCGGCGCCTCTGGATCTCTGGACCTTACGACGGCCCGTCCAACCCACCAACAACGTAGGACCGCCTGAAGCCTGAAGCCTGAAGCCCGAAGCCCGAAGCCCGAAGCCTGAACGCCTGAAGCCGCACCCGCGGGAACCGCCAGGGGGCTCACGGCCCGTTGGTGACCGCGTTCTGGATCGCGCCGACCTGCAGCTGGTGGTCGTTCAGCACCTGGTCGTAACTGCCGTCGGTGATCAGCCGGTTCATCGCCCGCATCAGGACGTCGCGCAGCTGCTGGTCGTCCTTGCGCAGCGCGATGCCGAACGGGCGGGGCTGCAGCTGCGGGCCGCCGACCTGCAGGGTGTTGCCGTTGTCGACGGTCTGCGCGGCGTACGTGACCTTCGGGTAGTCGGTGACGAAGGCGTCCGCGCGGCCCTTCAGGTTGTCGACGGCGGCGCCGTCGCTGTCGGTCTCCATGACGGTCAGCGGCTTGTTGTTGTGGTCGCAGACCGTCTTCTGCCGGCTCACCAGGTCGGCGTGGGTGGTGCCCTTCTTGACCGTGACGGTGTGCCCGCACAGGTCGTCGATCTCGTGGATGTTCTGCGGGTTGCCCTTGTCGACGGCGATGCCGATGCCGGCCATGAAGTAGTCGACGAAGTCCACGCCGGGGTTGACCTGCTTGCCGTCCTTGTCGACGCCCTGCTCGCGCTCGCGGGTGTCGGTGATCCCGGACATGGCGATGTCGTACTTGTGGTCGAGCAGCCCGGGCAGCACGTTGGCGAACGGCCCGACGTCCTGGAACTCCATCCGGACCCCGAGCAGCGCGCCCAGCTTCTGCGCCAGGTGCGGGTCCAGCCCGTCCGGTTCGTTGCGGTCGTTGCGGTACACCACCGGCGCGGCCGTGAACGAGGCGCCGACGGTCACCACCCCGGCCTTGCGCACCCGTTCGGGCAGCAGCGCGCGCAGGTCCGCGGGTCTGTGCGGGTCGTCGCCGATCCCGGCGATGCCGCAGCCGCTCAACAGCAGCGTCCCGCCCATCACGGCGGCGAGCGCGGCGCGCCCCCGCCGGTTCCACTGAGCCATGTCGTCTCTCCCCGTGGTCGACGCGGAACACGACAAGCCCAGGGACGACGGACGGCACGGCGGCATGGCCGCGGAACGCGGCATGGCAATACCGAGGAAGACCCCTCGGCCGGCCGCCGTTCCGGCTAGATCGTTCCGACTATAGCCAGCATGGTCACGACAGCCCAACGCCGACCGCCAACTACTCTCCGTCAACCCCGGTTTGACGCCCGATCAGCACCCATCGGCCCCGTTTCGTCCCGCCGCCGCCCCACCGCGGCCCCAGCACGGGGGGTGCGCGGGGTCAGGACCAGGCCGGGTCCTCGAAGGACGGCATGGTGTCGGGGCCGCCGTCCTTCGCGGTGGGCAGCGGGCTCGGGGCGGGCCCGAACGGGGCGGTGGTGCGCGGGTCCTGGACCCAGGCGTCCGCCACCACCGTCACGTTGCCGGGCACGCCGATGGTGACGGTCACCCCGGTGCCGTCGGGGGCGGCGGCGCTGATCTCGTCCGCCGAACCGCCCTCGTTCAGGGTGTAGCCGCGGCCCTTCCAGTACGCCTCGACCTGGTCCAGCAGCCGGGACCGGTTGGCGTCCGAGATCCGGGTCAGCACGTACCGGCGGAGCGTCAGCTGCGCGGTGCCGTCGTTGCCGCGGGCCGCGTTCTCGTGCGGCACCGCCCGGAACGCGTCGTCGGCGTACCGCACCGCGGGGCTGAGCGCCCCGGTGGTCCCGGCCACCAGCTCCTGGAGCCGGGCCCTGGCGGTGTCCAGCGCCACCACCGTGCGGCCCGAGCCGCCCGCCGCCCCGCCACCGCCGGACGACCCGCAGCCCGCCGCGCCCAGGCCCAGCACCAGCACCGCGACGGCACCCGCCACCCGCAGCCTCATCCGACCTCCCGCTCCCCACCGATTCCGGCCCGTACGATCCCTCCGGCCCGTCCGGACCGGCCCGCCCCGCCCTGTCCCCGACCCTAGACCGACCAGAACGGGTCCTGCCGCCGGGGCATGGTGTCCATCGCCCCGTCCGGCCCGATCGGCACCGTGCTGTCGCCGCCGAACGGGTACGAGGTGTCCGGCGCGGTCAGCCCGTCGACCCGGGCCAGCAGCGTGCCGTTGCCCGCGAAGCCGATCCGGAACTCGGCCGTCCCGTGCCCGGACTTCGCCCGCAGCAGCGGCAGCACCGGGTCGTCCTCGCCGTCGACCGTCCAGCCGCGCTCCCGCCAGGCCCGGCCCAGCTGGGCGAGCAGTTCGGGGTAGCGGTGCTCGGCCACCCGGGTCAGCAGGTAGCGCCGCTTCTCCAGGTGCGCGGTGCCGTCCGGCTCGCGGGTGAAGGCGTGCTCGTGGGCGACCGCGACGTACGGGCCGTCCGCCCAGACCGCGGGCGGGGTGAGCGCGGGGGGAGCGGAGTCCAGCAGCTCGTCCACCGCGGACCGCGCGGCGAGCAGCTCGCGCGCCAGGTCGTCGTTCATCGGTACTCCTGTCCGGACACCCGGTCGCCGTGGCCGGAGACGATCAAGCCCATGTTGCGCAGCGAGTGCCCGTCCCGGCCGTCGCCCTGGTTCCAGTAGTCCGAGTGCGACTCGAAGCCCAGCGGGCCGTCCGCGACGTCGAAGCGGTGCGCCCCGAACTCGCTGCTCGCCGGGTCCTGGCCGAACCACAGCTCGTGCGGGTCGTCGTGCCCGGCGATCTTGTCGCCGATGAACCCGCCGGCCACCGCGCCCAGCGGGCCGGCCAGCACCCCGCCGATGCCCGCGCCGATGCCGATGCCCTTCGCCTCGCTGTGGCTGGGCAGGTGCGAGACCGGGTCGTGCTCGGCCGCGCCCACCCACACGTGGTCGGCGCCGACGCCCAGCTGCCCGGCCTGCTGCGCGCCGGTGCCGGGCGAGCCGACCAGCACGATGTCGTCCGCGGGGATGCCGCCGGGGCGCTGCGCGGCCTGCCCGACGGTGAACGAGCCGTACGAGTGGCCCAGCGCGGTCAGGTGCGCGGGCTGGCCCTCGTGCGAGGCGCGCAGGCCCTGCAGGAAGCCCTGGTACGCCTCGCCGCCCTGCTTGGCCCGGTCCTCGCCGGCCACCGCGAACATGTCCGCGCTGATGCCCTTGACCTGCGGGGTGTCGTAGCCGAGCCAGGCGATCGAGGCGGTGGAGCGGCTCGGGTCGGTGTCGTGCGCGGCCTGCCACAGGTCGCGGGCCCGGTTGGCGTCGCCGCCCGCCATGTTCTTGACCTCGGTGTTCAGGCCCGGCACGTACGCCACCACGTCGTCCGCGGTGTCCGGGTTGCCGTACGCGATGGCGGCCCGGCCCTGGCCCTGGTCGCCGATCACCATCAGGTAGGCGGGCGGCTGCTTGCCCTGGTCGTCGCGGAGCCGGCCCTGGATGGCCTTGAAGCCCTCCAGCTTCTTCTTGTCCCAGTCGGAGAGGTCCTGACGGGAGGACAGGTCGGCGACCATCCGGTCCAGGTTGATCCGGTTGGCCTGGTCGCGGGCCGGGGTCGGCATGCCGTCGCGGTTGCCGAGCTCGGCCGGATACTTCTGGATCAGGCGCTGCTGCTCGTCCGGCGGCAGCGACTTCCACCAGGCGTTGACCTCGGTCGGCGGGGCGTCCTTGCCGGGCATGCCCGCGCGGACCAGGTCCTCGTCGCCGCCGAACGGGTTGAGCGCGTCCAGCACGGCGCTGTTCAGGCGCATCGCGGCGGTGCCCGGGTCCAGGCCGGCGCCGGTCCGGGCGTCGTTGGTGTACTGGCGCAGGCGCTGCGCGGTGACCTGGTCGGCGTGCGCGGCCTCGGAGAGCGCGTCGGCGATCCGGTCGCGCAGCTCGGTGCCCTGCCGGGAGCGGTCGGGGGCGTCGGGGTCGTGGCGTTCGGCGGCGCTCGGCGGCGGCCAGGAGATCCCGCCGTCGTCCGAGACGGTGAAGCCGCCCGCGTCGGCGTCGGCGAGCGCGGCCCGGAGCTTGGAGCGGGCCAGCAGGAACGCCTCCGCGCCCTCCCGCAGGACGGGCGCGATCCGCGCCAACTCCAGGTGCGCGGCGGTCAGTTTGCCGGTGGTCCGGGCCAGCGACTGCTGGGCGCTGTCCGCGGCGGTGCCGCGCCAGCCGGAGTTGCGCACCCGGCCGTCCACCCCGTCCCGCCAGGTGTCGGCGTGGCCGGAGAACGCGGCGGCCAGCGAGGCGTACGCGTCGGCGGCGGTGAACAGCCGGTTCGGGTCCGCGTCGCGGAGCGTGGGGATGTCCATGGTCACCGCCCCGCCAGTCCGGTCGCCACGTCCTGCTCGGCGCGCCGGTAGTTCGCGGCGGTCTGCCGCAGGTTGCCGCCCTGCCGGTCCATCTCGGCGGAGAGGCTGTCCAGCAGCCGCTTCCACTCGTCCGTGCAGGAGTTCAACTCACTGCCGGTGGTCCAGCCGCGCAGCCCGGCCTCGGCGTCGTCCGAGGCCCCGAGCACCTGCGAAGTGCTCGGCGGCACCTGCTCGGCGACGTTCCCCGCGGTCTGCCCCGCCCCGTCCAACTCGCCGGGCTCCACCTGGAATCCGCCGCCGCTACCGCCGCTGCCGCCCGGGCCCACACTCAACACGCCATCCCCCACCACCGGTGTCGGTCCGACCACTTGAGCGCGCCATGCTAGCGAACCGGAGGCCCGAAGACCCAGCCGTTCACCACCAGTTGGTGCTCTTCCCGCAATTTCTGCACTTGGCAGTGCCTTTGTTGTTCCATTACCCGATCGGGTGATGGTGGGCTGCTGGACGCTGCGACCCGGCCCGGAGGGCGGTGGGGCGTCCCCGTGGAGTGCCGACGGAGGCGGGCGGGGCCGGAGGGTTCCGGCCGGGGCGGCCGGAACCCGTGCGGTGATTGTGGAGGATACGTGGGCATTTTGGCGGCGTTCCGTCATGTCCGACATTCATCGCATGCGATATTTATGAGTGAAATAGATGTGGGTGGTGCCGGAACTTGTGCTTGACACTCGGCGGTGTGTATCGGGAGGATCCGTCGGCGGGTCGGGGGCGAGTGATCGTTCGGGAGGGGGCGGCGGGGTCGTTGCCCTTTCCTTTACGGATGGGTGGGGCGTGCGTTGCGAAGAGGCCGGGGAATCCCGTCGGGTTTTCGGGCGCCTCTGGCCTTCCGCGTCTGCGTCGATCCCCGTTTCGACGGCCCGGATCCGTTTTCCGAGAGGGTGGCCGATTTTGGGGAGGATGCACGTGCGATATCCGATGGCGCGACGGAGGGTGCTGGGCCCGCGTCCGGTGGCGAGGTGGAGGGCGGTCGCTGCCGCCCTGTTCGCCTTGGTGGCACCTGCGGGACTGGTGGCGTCGGCGGTCCCGGCCGCGGCGGAGGAAGGGTACTGCTGGCAGTCGGACTGCGACGGCAAGTCCCCGGTGAACACGAACTGCGCAAACGACATCATTGTCATCGAAGAGAAGACGTTCTCCACCTCGATCAATATGAAGCTCGTCTACTCCTGGCTCTGCGAGTCCTACTGGGCGCACGTCCAGGTCGATCCCACCTCGATCACCGTTCCGATTTACGGCGGCGTTTTCTACGTGCCGCAGCTCGGTGGTGTCGAGCAGGTCAAGAATTCTTTTGTCACCTGGGAGAACGTGGGTGCCGCCACGCCGATGGTGAGCTCGCTGAATTCCGTGAAGGCCTGCTACACGGATATGGGAAGTAATTTCGACCCACTCCCGGACACCGGTGGGGCGAGCACGCACGCGGGGCAGTGCACCCAATGGCACTGAACGGCGGGACAAGGAGAGGGGAAGTCCACATGAAGCGGAACGGGTCGACCGGCAGGCGGTCGTCCACCTACGCCTGGGCCGCAGTCGCCGCGCTCGCCGCGAGTCTGCTGCCGACCACCGGTTTCGCCGCAGCGGCGGCACCGGTCTCGGACCGGGCTCCGGGCCAGTTGTTCGCGAAGCCCGACGACAGCCTCGGTCGCAACTGGCGCAACGGCTCGGACGTCTCGGTGATCGGCACCGGCGACACCGCAGGCTTCCACATCCTGCGGGCCGACGAGTCCTCGGCGTTCGCGTACAAGGAAGTGGCGCTGCTCGGCGAGGACGCGCTCAGCGGCATCGGCCTGTGGACCGGGTACGTGTGCACCACCGGCTCCGGGCGCTACGCGGCCGCGGTCTACGCGCCGTCGATGGTCACCAACAAGCCCGCCATGATGGGCAAGGACGCGTTCGGCGCTGTGGTGGACCTGGCCACCGGCCGGGTGACCAAGGCCGTCACCGGGGTCGAACTGGCCTACTTCTCTCCGGGGTGCGGCAGCACCGACGACGTGGTGTTCACCCGCAGCGGCGTCGGCGACAACGGCAAGGGCGACACCACCGTCTACGACGTGGCCGCCGCCACCGGCAAGGTGCTCCGCACCACCACCGTGGACGGCCAGTTCACCAACCCGCTGCCCGCTGCCGACGGCAAGGACCTGGGCGTCCTGAACGGGCACCTGGTGAAGCTGAACGGCAAGGAGCGCCCGACCACCCTGGCAGCCCTGTCGGGCCAGGTCTTCGGGTTGGCGCAGTCCTCCGGCGGAGCAATCGACCTGGCCCTGGTGCAGGACGACAAGGACGTTGTGCACCGCTGGGACGGCAAGTCGATGAGGAAGCTCGGCACCGCCCCGCTCGGGTCGCTCGGCCTGTTCCCGCAGGCGGGCGGCGGAGACCTGGTCGCGGGCGCGGTCGACGGCATCGACACCGCCGGAGCCCCGGGCCTGGAGAAGGCCGTTGCCCCGGTCAAGCCCGTCGCTGCCTCCCGGTCAGGCCGGCTGCTGACCACCGCAGCGGCCTCGACCCAGCTCAAGGGCGTGATCTCGAAGGTCGGCCCGGTCGCCGACGACTCCGAAGCCGGCCGGATCGAGGTCACCGCCCTGGCCACCGCCACCGGCGCCACCGGGACCACCCGACTGGCGGCGGCGACCACCGCGACGGCCACCACGGGCAACGACGACCAGGAACCGTTGATCGACGGCACCAAGGAGCGCGACTTCCTGCGGACCACCGGCGTCCAACTGGAGGACCCGAACCCCAACACCCACTACTCGAACTGCATCGTGCCGCGCAACGCCGTCGACGCGCAGGCCCTGCAGCCGAGCACCAACATGGTCGAGTGGGCCGTCGACCAAGCCGTGCACGGCCAGTTGACGGTCTCCCGCCCGGCTGACTACTTGGCCACCGGGCAGCCGGCCTACACCCCCCAGGGCATGTTCCCGCGGGTCGCGCTGGCCGGGGGTGGGACCATCCCGGCACAGGTGATGCTGGGCATCGTGGCGCAGGAGTCGAACCTGAAGCAGGCGTCCTGGCACGCGATGCCGGGTGACGCCGGAAACCCCACGCTGGGCGACTACTTCGGCAACAGCGACAACATCCACACGTACCCGCTCTACGGCCGCGGCGACTGCGGCTACGGCATCGCCCAGGTCACCGCGGGCATGTCGTCGTCCAGCGGCGGCTCCACCTACTCGTCGCCCGAGGCGTACGCCATCGCCACCGACTACGCGGCAAACATCGCAGCCGGCGCCCAGATCCTGTCCCAGAGCTGGAACCAGCTGAAGTCGATCAACATGAACGTCAACAGCGGCGCCTCGAACCACATCGAGAACTGGTACATGGCGCTGTGGGGCTACAACAGCGGCGTGTACACCGACTCCTCGCTCAACGGCGGCCACGTCGGCGTCGGCTGGTTCAACAACCCGGCCAACCCCCGCTACCCGGCTGACCGCAAGCCCTTCCTGCGTGCCACCTACGACGACGCGCGGACGCCCGGCAACTGGACCTACCAGGAGAAGGTGCTGGGCTGGGCGGAGACCCCGCAGCTGACGTACAACGCGGCCCCGTCCTACGTGAAGCCGTACTTCCCGATGGCGCCGCTGCAGAGCACCGTGCTCAACCTGAGCACCAACCGCTTCCTGTTCTGCGGCTCAGACAACGCGTGCAAGCCCAACCAGACCCCGGATCCGTGCCCGGCCGAGGACAGCTCCTGTTGGTGGCACGGTTCGGTCAGCTGGTTCACCGACACCGACACCACGGCGTCCACCGAGAACCTGGCCTTCGCGCTGGGCAGCGGGGAACCGCCGCTGAACCGCAAGTACCCACAGCCGCCCTGCAACACGGCGCCGGGCACCCTCAGCACCATCGTCATCGACGACCTGCCCAATCCCGACCACAACGTGTTCGGCTGCGAGGAGAGCCGCCTCCCCCCGAAGGGCAAGTTCACGTTGCGGCTCGGCGACAACGTCGTGCACACCCGCGAGGACGGCAGCGTCCGGGCGACCGGTGACATCTCGACGATCGACGTACACCAGATCGGTGGCGGCTACGACGGCCACTTCTGGTTCACTCACGGCTACTCGGACGCCAACAGCAACCTGTTTCACAAGGTGACCGCGACTTGGGCGATCGATCCGGACCAACTGCCGAAGTCGAACGAGCCGGGAGAGCGCTTCAACATCTACATCCACTTGCCCGACCACGGCGCCCAGGGCATTGTGCCGTACACCGTCAACCCGGGCGCCAACTCCGCTGGGGAGCCCAGCCGCACCTGCCGCCTCGCACAGACCCACAACAACGGTGCCAACACCTGGTGGGACATGGGCACGGTGCAGCTGTGGGCCGGCGCCAACATTCAGGCCGACAACGTGTCCGAGACCAACTACACCACCAATGAGGACATCGCCTTCGACGCGATCGCCTTTGTACCGGTGACGGCCAAGTCCACGACCGCCGCCTGCTGGAAGTACTGACATACCATCACCTCGCCCGGGTCGGCCTTCGGGCCGACCCGGGCGGCCCCGGGCCCGGGAGGTGCCGACCGCCCCCCGCGACCCTCGCGATCACGATCACGGGAGCACAGCATGAGTCTCGCCGGTGCCGTACGGCGTTCCGTTCCGGCCGTCGCGCTCCTTGCCGTTCTGGCAGGGTGCTCGGCCCCGTCCCACCACGATGCTCCGACCGGAAGCGCCTCCCTGCTCCCGGGGGAGGGGCCGGTCAGTGGGTCGCCGGCGGCCCCGGAGCCCGCGGCATCCGGCTCGGCAGCCGCGAAACCGTTCAACCCGTCGGACTGGCCCACCGAGCCGGCGCCCGTGGCCGGCAGGCAGGGCCCGGTGGCCGTGGCGGTCGAGGCCGGGTACAGCGGGGAGGCGTACCTGCAACGGCTCGCCGCCACCTGGGGCGTGACGATGGAGGAACGGGCGAAGGTCGACTTCCCCGGCCGGCCCGCGGTCTGGCACCGGACCGGCCGCCGCACCGCCGACGGCTCCGCCCTCAGCATCAGCGCGACCTGGACCGAGGGCGGTGACCTCGAACTGGCCGGTTGCACGGCGGCCTTCAGCGCTCCCGGGGCGGCCGAATTCCTCGCGGACTGCGCTCGACTCGACTACCCCGGCGCCGATCCGGCCGCCTCCGCGGACTGGGTGCGGGGCATGCTGCCGCGCCTGCACAGTGCCTTCGAGACGGCGAAGGGCGCCGCGGTGGACAGCCCGCTGCGGCAGTCCGGCCCGGTCGCCCTCCTGCTCCAGGAGAACGCCGACCCGTCGCCCGGCGGGGACAACCGCACGGTCTACCTGATCGGCACCGGCCGGAAGTGACGCCTGCTCGAAGCGTCCGTCCGGTCAGGCCGCCCCGGTCAGCGCCGGGGCCCGGTCGGGGGCCGGGGCGGCGGCGGGGGCGGGGCGCAGCAGGACGGCGACCAGGGCGGCGGTGACGGCGAGGGTCGCGGAGCCGCAGCGCAGGGCGAGGTGCAGGGCGTCGACGAACGAGGCGTCGACGGCGGCCCGGACGGGAGCGGGGGCGGGGGAGGCGCCGGTGGCGGCGGCGCGGCCGGTGAGGGCGGCGACGGCGTGTGCGGCGCCGTCGGCGGGCAGGCCCAGGCGGTGCAGGGCGGTGGTGAGGCTGCCGGTCAGCCGGGCGGTCAGGACGGCGCCGAGGACGGCGATGCCGAGCACGCCGCCGAGTTCGCGCAGCGTGTTGATGGTCGCGGAGGCCATCCCGGTCTGCGCCGGGGCGACCCGGCCGAGCACCGCGATCGACACCGGGGTGAAGGTCAGGCCCATGCCGAAGCCGAGCAGCACCAGCGTCCAGGCGTACGACCAGTAGTGCGCCTGCGCCGGGTACAGCGACAGTCCGCCGAGGCCGACCGCGCACAGGGCGATGCCCAGCACCAGGGGCGGGCGGACCCCGTGACGGGTGGTCAGGCGGCCGGACAGCGGCGCGGCGAACATGATCACGCCGCTCAGCGGCAGCCCCGCGTACCCGGCGGCGGTCGGCGTCCAGCGCATCACGCCCTGCAGCATCAGCGGCAGGAAGAACATCGCGCCGAACATCCCGAAGCTCACCATCAGCCCGCTCAGCAGCGCCCCCGCCAGCACCCGGTCGCGGAACAGCCGCAGCTCCACCATCGGTTCGGCGGACCGCAGTTCGACCGCGGCGAAGAGCGCCAGCAGGACGGCCGCGGCGGCCCCGCAGCCCAGCACCCGGGTGTCCGTCCAGCCCCGGCCCGGGCCCTCGACCAGGGCGTACACCAGCGCGCCCAGTCCGCCGGCGGAGAGCAGCAGGCCGGGCAGGTCGATCCGCCGTTCGCGCGGGGCGATCTCCGGCAGCACCCGGTGGGCCAGCAGCAGGCCGACCGCCCCGACCGGGACGTTGATCCAGAACACGCTGGCCCAGCCGAACGCGTCCACCATCGGGCCGCCGACCACCGGCCCGACCGACAGGCCGAGCGCCGAGACGCCCGACCACAGGCCGATCGCCCGGGCCCGTTCCCGCTCGTCGGTGAACACCTCCCGCAGGATCGCCAGGCTGCCCGGCGTCAGCAGCGCCGCCCCGACGCCCTGCAGCATCCGGGCGGCGACCAGCGCCCCGGTGCCGCCCGCGAGCGCGGCCGCGGCCGAGCCGAGCGTGAACAGCGCCAGCCCGAGCCGGAACACCCGGGTGCGGCCGTACCGGTCGCCGAGCGTGCCGCCGGTCAGCAGCAGCGCCGCGTACACCAGGCTGTAGCCCTCGGCGACCCACTGCAGGCCGCTGATGCCCGCGTCCAGGTCCCGGCCGATCCGGGGGAGGGCGATGTTGACGATGACGTTGTCCAGCATCGCCATGAACATCGTGACGCAGAGCGTGGCGAGCGCCTGCCGCTTGCGCCGGGCGTCCTTGCCGTTTCCCGCTGTCTCCACCGATCCCCCTCCGGGCACGCCGAGTACCCCCTAACGGTGTTAGGGGGCGCGATTGCGCACTCAGCATCGCCCTAACGGTGTTAGATTGCAAGCGCGAACCGTGCCCGCCGCCACCCCGAGGAGCACCCGTGGCCCCGAACCCCGCCACGTCGGACACCGCCACGCCGAACCCCGCCACCCCGCCGGACGCCGCCCTGCCGGACGCCCCCGTGCCGGACGCCCCGGCCCGCGCCCTCACCCGCGCGTGCATCGCCGCCGCCGCGCTGCGGGTCCTCGCCCGCGACGGCCTGGCCGGCCTCTCCATGCGCAAGGTCGCCGCCGAGGTCGGGGTGAAGGCCGCCTCGCTCTACTGGCACGTCCGCAACAAGGAGGAACTCCTCGACCTGCTCAACGACGCGCTCGTCGCGGGCGCCGAAATCCCGCCCCGCACCGGCGACTGGCGCGCCCAGTACCTCGAGTACGGCCGCCGCTACCGCGCCCTGCTGCTCGCCACCCGCGACGCCGCCCGGATCGTGGCCGGCCGCCTCGCCACCGGCCCGCACATCCTGGCCGTGCTGGAGGACCAGCTCGACCGGCTGCGCGGCGCCGGCTTCACCGACGCCGACGCCGCGATGGCCTCCTACCTGCTCTCCGCCTACGTGCAGGGCTTCGTCCTGCAGGAGCAGTCCCCGCTCTCCGCCGCCGAGGCGGCCGGCGCCACCCGCGGCGAGGTCGCCCACGCCGCCGGGGAGGTCTTCCGCACCCTGCCCGCCGAGACCCACCCCAACCTGGTCGCCCTCGCCGCCGACCTCACCGACCCGGACATGGACGCCCGCTTCGAGTTCGGCCTGCACCGCCTCGCCGACGGCCTCGCCACCCTGCTCCCGACACCCCGTCAGACGCCCGGCCGGGAGCCCCGCTAGCCGCCCGGCGCGTCCAGGTACGGGCTGTACAGCGCCGACAGGAAGCGGGTGGCGAGCCGGTCGCGCAGCTGCGGGGGCAGGCCGTCGAGCAGGCGGTTGACGCCCGCCATCCGGGTGCCGGCGCCGGGGGAGAGGTCGAGGCCGGCCGCCGGGAGCAGGGCGGCGAAGGACGCGTCGTCCAGGGTGGTGAAGTCGAGCTGCCCGAGCAGGGCGAGGAGCTCGGCGGGCGGGGCGACCGGCCCGCGGGCGCGGACCGCGGCGACGCTGTCGCGCAGCACCGCGAGCAGCCCGTCGACGCCCTCCCCGCTGACGCCGGTGAGCGTGACGTGCAGGCTGGCGGGCAGCCCGTCGACGCTCAGCTGCGGCTGCAGGAAGAAGCCGCGCCCGCGCGACTCGTCCGCCAACTCCCAGAGGTCCAGCGGGTGTTCGCCCGGGGCGGGATCGGTGCCGATCGCCACCAGCGTGGCGTCCGGCGTGCCGAGCACCCGCAGCCCGTCGATCGCGCCGACGCCCGCGACCAGCCGCCGGGTCGCGTCCAGCGCCGCGCGTCCCAACTCCCGGTAGCCGTCCGCTCCGAGGGCCTGCAGGGTGGCCCAGGCGCCGGCCAGCGGGCCGGCGCCCTTGCTGCTCTGCACGGTGGAGTTGACCACCGGGTAGCCGGGCCACTGCGCGCAGGCGAAGTACGCGGCCAGCCGCAGCGCCTGGTCGCGGAAGAGCAGCACCGACGCCCCCTTGGGCGCGTACCCGAACTTGTGCAGGTCGCAGGAGAGCGAGGTGACGCCGGGCACCGACAGGTCGAACGGCGGCACCTCGGCCCCGGCCTCGGCCAGCCAGGGCAGCAGCCAGCCGCCCACGCAGGCGTCCACGTGGCAGGGCAGCCCGCGCTCGGCCGCCGCCGCGGCGATCGCCGCGACCGGGTCGACCACGCCGTGCGCGTACGAGGGCGCGGAGGCCACCACCAGCACCGTCCGTTCGGTGCAGGCCGCGGCCATCGCCTCGGGGACGGCCCGGAAGGTCTCCGGGTCGACCGGCACCGCGACGACCTTCACCCTCAGGTACGCCCCGGCCTTGAAGAACGCGGCGTGCGCCGTCGCGGGCACCACGATCTCCGGCTCGGCGACCTCCGGCCGGGCGTCCCGGGCGGCCTTGACCGCGAGCAGGATCGACTCGGTGCCGCCGCTGGTGAAGATGCCGGGGGTGCGCTCGTCCCCGCCGAGCCGGGCGGCGACCGCGCCGACCACCTGCCGCTCCAGCGCGACGATGCTCGGGAAGGCCGTCGGGTCCAGCCCGTTGACCTCCAGCATGGCCAGGTACGCGCCCTCCGCGGCGGCCCGCACCCCGGGCCGCCCGGCGTCGTAGGTGTACGCGGTGGTGCGCCCGCCCCGGGTGGGCAGGTCGGCGGCGGTGAGCGCGCGCAGCTCGGCGAGCAGCTCCTCGGCGGGGCGCCCGGAATCCGGGAGCCCGAACTGACGGTCCGTCATGAAACCTCTCCAGCAAGCGAGTCGACGACAACGGCGGGGGCGGCCGCGCGGCGGCGCCCGTACGCGCGCAGGGCGGGCAGCGAGGCCAGCATCAGCAGCGCCGGGACGAGGCTGAAGCCGAGCAGCACGCCCGCCCGGGCGGCCGGGGTCTGCGCGACCGGGTGGTCGGTGGTGGAGGAGGCGAACCCGGCGGCGGCCAGCGCCAGCGAGAACAGCCCCGGACCGGCGGCCAGGCCCGCCGTCTCCCCGGCCGTCCACAGCCCGGTGAACGCCCCGGACTGCAGCCGCCCGGTGCGCGCCGCGTCCGCGTGCACGGTGTCCGGCAGCAGCGACAGCGGCAGCACCTGCAGCGCCGCGTACGCCACGCCCAGCACCGCGCACAGCGCCAGCACCGCGCCGACGCGCACCGCGCCCGCCCCGGCGGCCGGCCACAGCGCGGCCGAGGCCAGCACGAACAGCGCGGTCGCCGCGGTCAGGCAGCGCAGCCGCCCCCACCGGGCGGCGGCCCGGCCCCACAGCGGGACGGCGACCGCGCTCGGCGCGACCAGGCAGACGAACAGCACCGAGGTCAGCCCGTAGCCGCCCAGCCAGTACGTGGCGGTGTACGGGGCGGCCGCCAGCATGATCGCCACCGCGGCGGCCTGCAGCACGAACGCGCCCAGCAGCGCGAAGAACGCCCGGTTCCCGCGCGCGGTGCGCAACGCGGCCCGCAGCCCCAGCGGCTCCGGCCCGGGCCGGGCGGGCACCCGGCGGGCGCCCAGCGCCGGCACCAGCAGCGTCGCCAGCAGCAGGACGGCGACCACGGCGCCCATCACCGCGTACCCGCGCCGCCCGTCCCCGGCCAGCGACACCACGGCCGGGGCGAGCCCGCCCGCGACCAGGATGCCGACGGTCAGGCAGACGATCCGCCACACCATGATCCGGGTGCGCACCTCGGGCCGGTCCGACATCTCCGCGGGCAGCGCCACGTACGGGACCTGGAACAGCGCGAACGCGCTGGAGGCGAGCACGAAGGTGACCGCGACCCAGGCGGCGGCGCCGGAACCGGTCAGCGGCGAGAGG
The DNA here is from genome assembly GCF_000721345.1 of Kitasatospora sp. NRRL B-11411. Classification (NCBI taxonomy): domain Bacteria; kingdom Bacillati; phylum Actinomycetota; class Actinomycetes; order Kitasatosporales; family Streptomycetaceae; genus Kitasatospora; species Kitasatospora sp. NRRL B-11411. The sequence goes on from NZ_JOGH01000037.1 coordinate 14,668, forward strand.
AACATCGCGGCGAACGCGACGGGCAGCGCCAGCGCCCCGGCCAGCAGGATCCGGGTGCGGCGGCCGGTGCGCAGCGCCTCCCGGTCGCTGGCCGCGCCGACGGTCGGGTTGAACAGCGCGTCCCACGCCTTGGGCAGCGCCACCACCAGGCCCGCGACCCCGGCGGGCACGCCCAGCGCGTCGGTCATGAAGTACAGCAGCAGCAGGCCGGGGACGGTCGAGTGGATGCCCGTCCCGACCGAGCCGATCGCGTACCCGGCCAGCTGCCGTCTTCCGATCTCCCCGCCGCTCACCGCCCGCCCCCGATCCCCAGCTCGCGCAGCACCAGTCCGTGCAGGTGCTCCCGGAACCGCGGCACCTGGGCGCGGATCATCGACCGGCAGAAGCCGTGCACCGTCCACAGCACCGTCCACACCGCCAACTCGGCGCGCTCCGGCGGGACTTCCGGCAGCGCGGCGGCCAGCGCGTCGCGCACCGACTCCAGCAGCGGGCGGGTGTACTCCTCCTCCAGCCCGGCGAACTCGGCGGCGTCCGCCAGCCAGCGCCGCATCCACAGCGCGGGGACGTCCGGCCGCTCCAGGCAGAAGTCCAGGTACCGGTCCGCGAACCCGACCGCCGCCCCCGCCGGGTCCGCCCCCGCCCGCGCCCCGAACTCCCGCAGCGCCCCGGCCACCGCCGCCCGCTCCGCCTCGTGCGCCCGCCGCATCACCTCGCGGTACAGGTCGGCCTTCCCGCCCACGTGGTACGCGACCGTGGCCACGTTCAACCCCGCGGCCCCGGCGATCATCCGGGTGGTCGTCCCGTCGTACCCGCGCTCCGCGAACAGCGCGGTCGCCGCCGCGACGATCCGCTCCCGGCTCAGCTCGGCCTGGTTCTGCGCCGCACCCGGCGCCGATGGCTCGGTCATGGCGGGGAGCGTACGCGCGCCGCTTGTCATCAATCAACTGTTTGATTGATGACAGTTGCGTGACATCCGCAGCGGTTCGAACCCATCACCTGAGAACGCCGACAGGCCCGCGACCGCCGACGGGCCCGCGACCGCCGACGGGTCCGCGACCGTCGACGGGCCAGCGAACGCCGACGGGCCCGCGAACGCCGACGGGCCCCGCCGCGCAGTGCGGCGGGGCCCGGACGGGGAGCGCGGGATCGAGCGAGGGGTCAGCAGTGCGCGACGGCCTCGCAGTCCTCCCAGCGGGTGCCGGTGTAGGTGTCCTGGCCGTCGCCCGAGGTCGGGGCGGTCAGCGACTTGACCCGCTGCTGGGCGGTGCCGGCGGGCGCCGCGGCGGGGCCGGTGGCGAGGCGGACGGCGATCGCGTCCAGGAGCGGACGGGGGCTGGTGCCGGCGAAGTCGTTGACCATCACGGCGAAGACCAGCCGGCGCCCGTCGGGGGCGGTGGCGTAGCCGATCAGGTTGTCGACGCCGCCCATCGAGCCGCTCTTGGCGTGCACGTTGTTCTCGGCCTTGGTGCCGCGCATCCGGGCGGCCAGCGTGCCGCCGACCATCCGCTGCGGGTTGCCGGCCACCGGCAGCGCGTTGTACCAGGCGTCGAACCAGGGCTTGCCCTGGACGATCCGGAGCAGGTCGGCCATCTTGGCCGGGGTGATCAGGTCGTAGCGCGACAGGCCGGAGCCGTCGACCTGCCGCCCGGCCGGGGTGCTCAGCCCGTTGGCCTTGAGGAACGCCTGGACCTGGTTGACGCCGGTCGCCCAGTCGCCGCGGCCGCCCTTGACCTTGCCGATCTCCTTGGTCAGGTGCTCGGCGATGCCGTTGTTGCTGATCTTCAGCATCGGGACGATCAGCTCGGCGAGGGTCTGCGACTGGTGCGACACCAGCGGCTGCGAGCTCTCCCGGCCGGTCGCCGCCTGCACGTCGCCGCGCACCACCTGCACGCCGTGCCGGGCCAGCGCGCCCGCGAACACCCGGCCCGCGTAGGTGGACGGGTTCTCGACGGTCACCCAGGAGGTCACCGGCGCGGCCCCGGCCGCGATGCTGCCGGACAGCGCCAGTTCGTTGCTGCCGCGCTTGCGGTCCACGCCGACGGACGAGCCGCTGCCCGCCGCCCCGGTGGCCACCGAGCCGGTGAACGCCATCGGCGCCTCGGCCGGGTTCAGGGTGACCTTCGCGGCCTCCCCGGCCGCCCCCGGGGCCACCGTGACCTGCACGGTGTCCATCATGTACTCGGAGTCGTTGGCGACCGTCAGCCCGGAGATCTGCGGGCTGTACGAGTACGGCTCGTCGTCCCAGGCCCAGCCGGGGCCGAGCGGGGTGGAGTCGTAGCGGCTGCCGTCGGCCAGCACCCGGCCGGTGACGGTGGTGACCCCGGACGCCGCGACCTGGGTGGCCAGGTCGTCGAGGTCCTTCACCAGCAGGCTGGGGTCGCCGCCGCCGCGTAGCACCAGGTCGCCGACCAGGGTGGAGCCGTACCGGGTGCCGGTGGTGCGCACCTCGGTGCTGAACCGGTAGTCCGCGCCGAGCAGGTCGAGCGCGGCGGTGGAGGTCACCGTCTTCATGGTGGACGCCGGGGTGAGCAGCGCCTGCGGCTGGTGCGCGTACAGCACCTGGCCGGTGGCGGCGTCCAGCACCTCGACGCCGGTCTGGGCGTTGGCCAGCCGGGAGTCGGCCAGCAGCGCGTTCAGGTCGGCGGTCAGCGCGGCGTCGGCCGGGGTCGGGTCGTCGGCCTGGGCGGAGCCGGCGAGCAGGGAGGCGGCCAGCACCGCGGCGGCGGCCAGCGGCACGCTGCGGCGGTAGAGGCGGTGGCGGGGCGGACGTCCGGGCAAGGCTGCTCCAGGGTGCGGGTCGGCCGGGGTGCGCGCGTCACCCACGCCCCCGTTTTGCCATGAACATTACCATTTGAGGGGGTATCAGTTGATCTTCCCGAACGCCCGCCCCGACGGCCCCGCCCCGGACCCCGCCCCGGCGGCCCACCCCCTACACACGCACCGGAGCGGCAAAAGGTCGCACCCGCGCCCCGGATAAACTGACCGCCCGCTCGAAGAGCCCCCCGGGGGCTCCCCGCTCGGCCCCCCGCGGGGCTCCCCACCGGACGAGGAACATGGCTGCGCACGCTGGGCTGACGGTCGAACGCATCACCCGCGCCGCCGCCGAACTCGCCGACCGGGTCGGCATCGAGAAGGTCACCGTCTCCGCGCTGGCCCGGCAGTTCGGGGTGAAGGACGCCAGCTTCTACTCGCACGTCAAGAACCTCCAGGAGATCCGGGTCCGGGTCGCCCTGCTGGCCTCCGACGAGCTGAACCAGGCCCTCGCCGCCGCCATCGCCGGCCGCTCCGGCGGCGAGGCGCTCACCGCCTTCGCGGACGCCTACCGGGACTACGCGCTGGCCCACCCCGGCCGCTACGCCGCCACCCAACTGCCGCTCGACCCGGCCGAGTTCACCGACACTGCGGTGTTCGCCCGGAGCGTCGAACTGACCTACGCGGTGATGCGCCACTACCGCCTCGCCGAGCCCGACCTGACCGACGCCGCCCGCCTGCTGCGCAGCACCTTCCACGGCTTCATCGGCATCGAGAGCGCCGGCGGCTTCAACCACCCCCGCGCCGCCGCCGACTCCTGGCGGCGCATCACCACCGGCCTCCACCACCTGCTGGCGAACTGGCCCCCGGCCCCCTGAGCGGCCGTTCCCCGCCGCCGCGGCGCCTTCCGGTCCTCAGTGCGGGGAGCGCCCCCAGCCCGAGCACCAGCGCCGCCCGCACCAGCGCGACCCGCACCACCGCCCGTCGACGGGCGCCCGCACCGGCGGACCACCCGCCCCCGTCCCCGCCCCCGCGCTCGTCCCCGTTCCCGCCCCCGCGCTCACGGCCGCAGCACCCGTTCCAGGAACGCCGCCAGGTTGCCCCTGGCCCGGGCGACCTTCTCCTCGGTGCTCAGGCTCTCCCGCATCCGCACCCCGCCCGCCGAGGCCCGCCGGTGCCCCCGCACGTACAGCGAGCAGGCCAGGTCGCCGCAGAAGTACTCGCCCGCCGAGGCGTACTCGTCCCCGGACGCCCGCCCGGCCTTGCGCGCCGTCAGCAGCGCCACCCCGGACGCGGCGTGCACCGTCAGGCAGATCGAGCACATCGCCCCCTGCCGCGCCCCCGCCCCCGCCCGCTGCGCCCGCCGCAGCGCGACCCCCACCGGCCGCCCCTCGTGCTCGGCCACCAGGTACCCCCGGTCGGGGGCGCCCGGATCCCGCCACCCGAGGAAGTCCAGTTCCTCCCACGGCAGTTCGGCCAGCCCGCGGGGCAGCGCGAGCCGTCCGGCCTCGCCCTTGGTGCAGTTGACGAACGATGCCCGGATCGCCGGTTCGGTCAGTTCCCGCATGGTTCCCGTCCTCGCCTCCACTCGCGCCTAGGACCTCTAGGCTCAAGCCAAGATAGCCTAGGCAGCAGGCCGGGCCAAGCCGGTTTCCCGCCCGCCCCTGCACGCCCCAGCCCACCCCGGAAGCGCCCGAAGCCGCCGCCGGGGCCGGACCGCCGGTGGAAGCCCCCGGCGGTCCGGCCCCGGCGGTCCGGCCCCGGCAGTCGGTCGGGCGGTCAGGACATCGGAACCCGCTCCGGCAGCGCCGCCGCCGAAGCCCCCCGGCCGCCCTCCCGACCGTCCTCCCGGCCCGCCGTCAGCCGCAGCGGCCACCACAGCGCGCGGCCGAGCAGCGCGGCCACCGCCGGGACCACCACCAGCGACAGCAGCAGCGCGGAGAGCAGGATCCCGAGCGTCAGCGCGAAGGCGTTCTGCTCGTTGCCCGGCGTGGTGGCCAGGCTGGCGAACGAACCGCCCAGCACCAGTCCGGCGGTGGCGACGGCGGGCGCGGTGTGCCGCACGGCGCGGGCCACGGCGGCCCGGGCCGGGCCGGGGCGGTGCATCTCCTCGCGGATCCGGTCGGCGATCAGGATGTTGTAGTCGGTGCCGAGCGCCACCACGAACAGGAACAGCAGCAGCGGCAGGGTGAAGGCCACGCCGGGCCGGTCCAGCAGGTGCTGGAACACCAGGACGGAGCTGCCGAGGGTGGCGGCGAACCCCAGCCCGACCGAGAGCAGCAGCGCCACCGGGGCGAGCAGGCTGCGCAGGAGCAGCAGCAGGATCAGCGCGATCAGCCCCGCCGCGACCGGGAACACCACCCGCAGGTCGTGGTCGACCACGTCCGCCACGTCGGCGTACACCGCCGAGGTGCCGCCGACGTGGGCGTGCGTCCCGGCGGGGGAGTGGGCGGCGACGGCGGCCCGCAGCGGGCCGGAGACCAGGGCCCGGGCCTGCTCGCTCTGCGGGTCGACGACGGGGTAGACGTCGATCCGGACGGCCTTGCGGTCCGGGCTGCCCACCGGGTCGGCGACCTGCCCGACGCCCGCGACCTTGCCGAGCTCCCGGGCCAGCCCGGCGAAGGCGGCCGGGTCGACGGCGCCGCCCCCGTCGGCGGTGGCGTACACGGTGGCCGGGTCGGCCGCCCCGGCCGGGAGCGAGCGGGAGATCTCGGCGGCGGTGGCGGCCGAGGGCGTCTTCGAGGGGCCGCCGAGGCCGTAGTCCATCCGCATCCCGACCAGGCCCGCGGCCAGCGCGCCGAGCAGCGCGACGGACGCCAGCAGCGCGGCCGCGGGACGGCGGGCCACCAGCTCGCCGAGGCGGGCGGCGACGCCCGGGCGCGGCTCCCGGCGCAGCGTGCGCGAGGGCCAGAACATGCCCCGCCCGCAGGCGGCGAGCAGCGCCGGCATCAGGGTCAGGCTGCCCAGCAGCATCACCAGCACGGCGACGGCGATCGCCGGGCCGAGCGAGCGGAACAGGCCGAACCCGGCCACGCCCAGGGTGGCGAACGCGGCGACGATGGTCAGCGCGGCCGAGGTGATCGCCGTGCCGACCCGGCCGGACACCTCGGCGGCGACCTGGCGGGCGGGCGCGTCCGGGCGGGCCCGCAGCACCTCGCGGTACCGGAACAGCAGGAACAGCAGGTAGTCGACGCCGATGCCGAGCAGCACCACCGAGATCAGGCCGGGGGTGGAGGCGTCCAGCCGCAGGCCGGTGAGCTCGGCCAGGCCCGCGACCGCGCCGCCCGCCGCACCGCCGACCAGCGCCACCGCGAGCAGCGGCAGCACGGCGGCCAGCACGCTGCGGAACACCAGCACGTTGAGCAGCACGATCAGGCCCACCACCAGGATGCCGCCGACGGTCGCCAGGGTCCGGTTCGCGTCGTTGCTGTCCGCAACCTCGGCCACGCCGCCGGTGAAGCCGGTGCGCATCCCGGCCTCGGCGAACCGCTCCCGGGCGGTGTCCCGGAACGTCCGGTAGACGTCCTGCACGCCCTCGTCGGCGACGCTGCCGGCCAGTTCGACGGCCAGCAGTTCGAAGCCGCCGTCCGGGGCGACCATCGCGGGCGCCACCTTCGGGGTCTGCGAGCGGTCGGTCACCAGGAAGGACGGGTCGTCGGCCTTGCGCGGCATCACCACCCGCTGCCGTCCGAGCCGGTCCGCCTCGGCGTCGATCCGCCGCCGGTCGGCGTCCGTGAGCGGGGCGCCGTCGGCGCGGGCCACCAGCACCGTGACGGTGGTGGCGTCGGGCCGCAGCCCGAAGTGGTCCTCGGCGATCCGCAGCGCCGCCGCCGAGTCGTAGCGGGCGGGCAGGAAGTCCGCGGTGTTGCTCCCGGTGACCTTGGCGAACAGCACCGGCGCCACCCCGGTCAGCGCCACCCCGAGGACCGCCCACACGGCGATCACCTTCCAGGCGTGTCTGGTGGAGAATCCGGTCAGTGCGCGGATCACGGTCGCCCTCCGTCTGCGTTGCTGCTGGTCGGACGACGGTCGCCGTCCGATGAACAGCCCATCAGTCCGGGTGCCCCCGGGGCGTCGGGGCGACGGACGATCCGCACCGGGGCCCGCGGGCCCGCACCGCCCCCGCACCCGGGACCTGGCTCCCAGGACCGCTCGCCCCCGGAGACGACGTCCGCCCCGCCGGGCCGGTGCCAGAATGGAGCATCGGGGCTGGTCAGCGGCAGCGCGGCCCGGAACGAGGCCCAGAACGCGGCCCGGAACGAGGCTCAGAACGCGGCCCGGAGCGAGGCCCGGAACGCGACACGAGCGGGACACCGGCGGAACACGGGGGACGGACATGGGACGACCGCAGCAGCACCCGGACACCGCGGCGGCGCCGGACGGCGCGCCGTGGACCCACACCGACGCCCTGGTCGCCGTGGCCGCGGGCCTGTTCGATGCGCTCGGCGCGCTGCTGTTCGCCGCGCTGGACGGCAACCGGGGGCCGGGCCTGCCCGGCTTCCTGCTCGCGCTGCTGGCCGCCCTGCCGCTGCTGTTCCGGCGCGACCGCCCGGTACCGGCGTTCGCCGCGGTACTGGCGCTCGGCATCGCCGCCGACCTGGCCAGGTCGGGAGCCCCGCACTTCGGGGCGGTCCTGGTGGTCGCGCTGTACTCGGTGGCCCGGGCGAGCACCCTCGCCACGACCGCCGCGGCCGCCCTGGCCGCCTCGGTGACGACCGTCCTCGGCCAGAGCCACTTCCGGACGCCGACCCTGGCCGCGGTGCTGTCCGCCCCGTGCTCCGCGCTGCTGGTGGCCGGGGCCGGCCTCGCGGTCGCCCGCTGGCAGCGCGAGGTGACGGCCAACCGGCAGCTGCTCGCCGACCGCGCGGTGGCCGAGGAACGCCGCCGGATCGCCCGGGAGCTGCACGACGTCGTCGCCCACCACATCACCACCATGCAGCTGATGGCCGGCGGCGCCCGCGCCAACCTCGCCGACCCCGAGGTGGTCCGGGACGCCCTGGTCACCCTGGAGTCCTCCGGCCGCCTCGCGCTGCGCGAGATGCGCCAACTCCTCGACGTGCTGCGGGCCGGCGACGAACCGGACGCCGTCCCGCCCGCCCCGCAGCCCGGCACCGACGACCTGCCCCGCCTGCTGGAGGAGTCCCGCCGGGCCGGCCTGCCCGCCGACCTCACCGTGCACGGCGAGGTCCGCCCGCTGCCGCCCGCCCTCGGCCTGGCGGTGTTCCGGATCGTCCAGGAAGCCCTGACCAACACCCGCAAGCACGCCGGCCCGACCCGCGCCACCGTCCGCCTGACCTACGCCCCGGACCTGCTCACCGTGCACGTCCGCGACCACGGCCCCGGCGCAGGCGCCGGCCCCGGCTCCGGTTTCGCCCGCTCCTCGACCGAGCCCAGCGGCCACGGCCTGATCGGCATGCGCGAACGCGCCGCCCTCCACGGCGGCACCCTCACCGCCACCCCCCACCCCGACGGCGGCTTCGCCGTCCACGCCGAACTGCCGCTCCCCGCCGAGGAACTGACCGACGAGTCCGCCGAACTCCCGCCCCCCGTCGGCGATCCCGCCTCCCCCTCTGCCGAACCACCCTCCCTCGTCGGCGAGTTCGCCTCTCGGCCCGCCGAACCCGCCCGCGCTGCCCGCCCTGCCCGCGAGTTCGCCGAGCCGACCTCCGCCGAGCCGGTCTTCCCCGAGCCGGTCTTCGCCGTCCGCGAGTCCGCCGCGCTCCCCGCGGAGGCCCGCCGATGACCCCGATCCGGATCCTGGTCGCCGACGACCAGCCGCTGGTGCGCCGCGGGCTCTGCCTCATCCTCTCGCCCGACCCGGCCTTCGAGGTGGTCGGCGAGGCCGAGAACGGCGCCGCCGCGGTCGAACTCGCCCGCCGGCTGCGCCCCGACGTGGTGGTGATGGACATCCGGATGCCGGTCCTCGACGGCGTCGACGCGACCCGCGAACTCGCCCGGACGGTCCCCGACTGCCGGGTCCTCGCGCTCAGCACCTTCGACCTCGACGAGTACGTGGTCGCCGCGCTCCGGGCCGGCGCCTGCGGCTTCCTCCCCAAGGACGTCTCGCCGGAGGAACTCGCCGCCGCGATCCGCACGGTCCACACCGGCGAGGCGGTGGTCGCGCCGCGCCTGCTCACCCGTCTGATCTCCACCTACGTCCGCACCACCGCCCCGCAGGCTCCCGCCGCCCCGCGTCCCGTCGCGGCCGAGCTGACCCCCCGGGAGACCGAGGTGTGGCGCCTGATCGCCACCGGCCTCGACAACGACGCCATCGCCGCCGCCCTCGACCTCAGCCGTTCCACCGTCAAGAACCACATCACCTCCCTCTTCGCGAAGCTCGACGTCCGGGACCGGGCCCAGGCCGTCATTGCCGCCTACGAGTCCGGCCTGGTCGCGGCCGGATCCCCGGGCGGCGGGTGAGCGGTGCGCTGCCGTCATCCGACTCCTCGGCGGCACCCTGGTGCTGCTCGGCCTCGGCACCCGCACCACCGCCGCACCCCCGCCCCCGCCCCGGCCGCCACCTGACCGGGGCACCGCCTACCGCCCGCCGCCTACCGCCCGCCGCCTACCGCTCCTCGACCCCGTCGATCCCGTCGAACCCGTCGAGCAGCGCGGGCAACTCGGCCACGCTGTCCAGCACATGGGTGTGCGGGACGGTCGCGAAGTCGGCGTCGCCATGGGTGCCGGTGCGGACCGCGGCGGCGACCCGGGCGCCGGCCCGGTGGGCGGCGAGCAGGTCGCTGGTGGTGTCGCCGACCGCGGCGAGCCGGTGCACGGACTCGGCGCGGGTGCGCAGCAGGGCGGTCAGCAGCAGGTCGGGGGCCGGGCGGCCGCGTCCCGCGTCGGCGGGGGAGAGGGCCAGGGTGACCAGGCCGTCCCAGCCGAGCGCGCGCAGCAGCCGGTCGCGGGTGGCGGGGGAGAAGCCGGTGGTGAGCACCACGTCGCGGCCGGCCGAGCGGAGCCGCTCGATCGCGTCGGCGGCGCCCGGGATCTCGCGGACGCCCGCGCTGTCGACCGTCTCGTCGTACGCGGCCTCGAAGGCCAGGTTGGCGCGTTCGGCCCGGGCCTCGTCGCCCCCGGTGAGGTGGCGGAACACCTCGATCTTCGAGCGCCCCATGGTGTCGAGCGCGTAGCGGACGGCCTCGGCGTGCCCGTCCGAACCGGCGGGGAGGCCGATGGCCGCCAGCGCCCGGTGGAAGGCCGCGAGGACGGCGCCGCCGTCCTCGACGGTGGTGCCGGCCATGTCGAGGCAGACCAGCTGGATCGCGGGGCGGGGTGCGGTGGTCATGAGGTGTCCTGTTCCTGGAACGGGGTCGGTGGGGTGGAGGAAAAGGGGGTACGGCTGCGGTACTTGTCCGGACAAGACGCCGGACGTTCACCCGGAGTACCGCCGGGAGTGGGGGTGGCGACGCGGGGAGGACGGTCTTTCCGCAGTTCACCCGAGTGGCGCAACCTGTCATGACAGGGGCCCGGTCTGCGGCGGACCGGCCACCTGTAGGGTCGGTTCCCGTGAAGGAATCACTGCACGGCGTCGTCGCCGCCCAGCTGCGCCAGCGGATCCGGAGCGGCTCCTTGAAGGTGGGTGAACTCCTGCCCTCGGAGGCCGAGTTGTGCGAGGAGTTCGCCGCCTCCCGGACGCCGGTGCGGCAGGCGCTGGCCACCCTCCGGGAGGAGGGGCTGATCAGCGGGGGCCAGGGCCGCCGCTCGGTGGTGCTGGACGCGGTGCCCTCCCAGCCGTTCGAGTCGCTGCTCTCCTTCACCACCCGGGCCCGGCTGACCGGCCACGTCCCGGGCCAGCGCCTGCAGGAGATCGCCCTGCGCCGCCCGCAGGCGGCCGTCGCCGCGGCCCTGGAGGTCGACCCGGACGCCCTGGTGGTGCAACTGCTGCGGCTGCGCCTGCTGGACGGCCGCCCGGCGATGCTGGAACGGATGACGTACGTCGAGGCGGTGGGCCGCCCGCTGCTGGGCGCGGACCTCGACGCGGGCTCGATCTACGCCCTGCTCACCGCCAACGGGGTGGAACTGGCCGCCGCCCGCCACACCTTCGACGCGGTCGCCGCCGACGAGACCGACGCGCAACTGCTGGAGGTCGAGGTCGGCGCCCCGCTGCTGCGCGAGCGCCGGATCACCACGGACGCCCGCGGCGTGCCCGTCGAGTGGTCGGAGGACCGCTACCGCCCGGACGTGGCCAACGTGACGGTCACCAACACCCGTTCCGCCCGCTCCGCCCAGCTCTAGCCCCACCCGCCGGCCCGTCACCCGCCGACTCCCGTCCGCGCGACCTGCGAGACCTGCGCGGCCGACGAGACCGACGCGGCCCGCGCGGCCGACGAGACCTGCGCGGCCGACGACGCCTGCGGGGCCACTGCCTGCCGGGGCGCCGCGCCGGTGCGGGCCGCCGCGATCGCGTCCTCGATCCGCTCCAGCGGGTGGGCCGCGGCGACCAGCGCGGCGAACGGGAACACCCGGTGACGCTCGCTCAGGAACCGGACGGCGGTGTCCAGGTCGCGCGGCCGGTAGTTGTGCACGCCGACCACGGTGTGCAGGCCGCGGACCAGGCGCTCCGGGTCGAGGGCGACGGCCGGCCCGGGGGAGACCGAGCCGACCAGGACGGCCCGCCCGCCGACGGCCAGCGCGTCCAGGCAGCGCTGGACGGCGGCGGGCCGCCCGGAGAAGTCCAGCGCGACGTCCACCTCCCCGGGCCGAGCCGCGCCCCCGTCCGCCACCCCGTCCCCGTCCGCCTCTCCGCCCGCGTCCAGCGCCTCGGCGGCCCCGAACCGCAGGGCCTGCGCCCGGCGTTCGGGGTCGGGGTCGACGGCGCTCACCCGGGCCCCGGCGGTGGCGGCCATCGCGGCGGCGGTCAGGCCGAGCATGCCCGCCCCGGTGATCAGCACCCGTCGTCCGGCGAGCGGCCCGGCGGCGTCCAGCGCGGCCGCGACGGTGGCGGTGGCGCAGGAGGCGGGGCTGGCGACGGCGTCGGGCAGGCCGGGCGGGACGGCGACCACGGCGGTGCCGGGCAGCACCACGCAGTGGGTGGCGAAGCCGCCGTTCAGCGGGGCCCGCTGGGACCACGGCTCGTGGCCGTACTTGCGCAGCCGCAGGCACTTGTGCGGCAGGCCGCGCCCGCACCGTTCGCACCGGCCGCAGGATGCGGTCACCGACCAGACCACCCGCATGCCCTCGGCGACCGGCGTGCCGTCCACGCACCGCACGCCGCCCGCGCCCACGCCGACCACCGTGCCGACCTGCTCGTGGCCGAGCAGCGAGGGCGCGGGGGAGGGGCGGTGGCCGGTGACGGTGTGCAGGTCGCTGCCGCACACGGTGGCGAGGTCGATGCGCACCAGCAGCTCCCCGGGCCCGGGCGTGCGGGCGGTGGCGGCCTCCAGCAGGGCGAAGGGCTTGTCCACCCCCTCCCAGCGGGCCAGGCGGACCGGAATCGTCTCCGTCGAAACACTCATGCCCCGAACTTGTCATGAAAACCCGCGCCGATCAACCACTTGTCATGACAAGTAGCGCGAAGAGCGGGCGACCAACGGGTGAACCCCCGCTCCCCGCCGGTCGAACAGCGGAGAACGGGGGTCGGCGCCAGCCGGAACCGGGGGCCGGGGCCGGGCCGGAGCCAGGGGCCGGGCCGGAACCGGGGGCCGGAGCCGGGTGCCGGATCTGCCTCCGGCGGCCCTCCGATCAGGCCGGGTGCCCCAACTCGGCCGCCGTGCGCCGGACTTCGAACAGCCGCTTGCCGTCCCGGTCGATCCAGGTGGCGGTGAGCGTGGCCGGCGAGACGGTGGTGTCCGCGACCAGCTTCAGGAAGGTGTACGGCTGGACGGCGCTCGCCACCAGCGCCGGATTGCCCGCGTTCAGGCCGGAGATGGTGCTGCCGTGCAGCGGGCTGACGACGAACTGCCACAGGTCGTAGCCGATCCGCGGCCCGTAGTTCAGCGCCTGCGAGCTGTGGATGTCGCCGCTGACCAGGAAGCAGCCGGGGATCTTCTCGGCGGCCAGGAAGTCGAGGATCGCGTCCTTCTCGTACTGGTAGGTGGCCCAGTCATCGGTCTCCGCGTTGCCCTTGTCGTCCCAGATCATGCCGGAGGCGATGGCCTTGAACGGGGCGGTGCTGGCGCGCAGGGCGGCGCGCAGCCAGTCCCACTGGACCTGCCCGATGCAGGTGGTCTTCGTGGGGTCGGCGAAGCTGGGGGCGGTGGTGCTGAACCAGCGCGGGTCGAGCAGGAAGACCTCGACCGGGCCGCGCCGGAAGGAGGTGTAGACGCCCTGCCCGGCGGTCCTGGTGGTCAGCCGGGTGCCGTCGGCGGCGTGGCCGAAGGAGGCGTTGGCGCGGTAGTCGACGAAGGCGGTGCGGGTGTTGGCCTTCCCGGAGAAGGAGCCGTTGACGCCGTTGGTGCCGAAGTCGTGGTCGTCCCAGGTGAACCAGGTGGGCGTGGTGGCGATCAGGTGGGCCAGCTCCGGCTGGGCGAGGAAGGTGCGGTGCTTGGTGCGGGCCACGGCGAGGTCGCCGGAGTCGATGTAGGGGTTGTCGCCGAGCATGACGAAGCTGTCGCAGCCCTCGTCGACGATCCGCGTCCACACGCTGTTCGGGTCGGACGGGGCGCAGGAGCCCAGCCCCATGGTGACCACCGCGGCCGCGCCCGCCGCGGGCGAGGTGGTGAACGACCCGGCCGGCAGGGCGAACCCGGGCGCGGCCGCCACCGGGGCGATGTCGAACTCGTAGCGGGTGGCGGGCTGCAGGCCCGCGACGTCCACCAGCAGGGTGTTGTCGTTGGCGGTCGAGACCGGGACGTCGACGGCTGTCGACCAGCCGTCGGCCCGGCGCACCGTGCAGCGCCAGGTCGGGTACGCGACCGGGTCCAGGCCCGGCCGGGCCCAGATCCGGGCGCTGCCGGTGTCCACGTGCCCGACCAGCGGGCCGACCGGCGGCTGCGCGGGCATCGGGGTCGGCACCACGGCGGGCGCCGTCCCGGCCCGGACGGCGGCGACGTACCCGGCCAGCGCGGTGAAGAAACCGGTGCTGTCCTGCACCGCGGCGGCGGGCTGGACGGCCGTCCCGGCGCTGTTGAAGCACTTGTCCACGGTCAGGCTGGTCACCAGGAACCGCCCCGTGCCGTGCACGCCCTCCAGCAGCGCCGGGGTCGCCCCGCCGGTGGTGCAGGCCAGCAGCACCCGCATCGAGCGCCAGGAGCCGACGGTCTCCCAGCTGACCCGGATGCTCGTACTGCGCCCGGTCAGCACCCGCCCGCCGACCACCGGCAGCGCCGCGACCAGCGGGTGGTCGGTGGCCACCGGCAGCACCGTGTCGTAGTCGGCGTCGGTGCGCACCGCGGCCAGTTCGGACGGCAGGTAGGTGACCGCGGCCCCGAGCTGGTCGGACTGCGCGAGGTCCAGCACGGTGCCGCCGGCCGCCGCGAAGTCGCGCAGCGAGGCGGCCTGCGCGGTCACGTAACCCGGGTACACCGGGCCGTTGTTGGTGAAGCTGCCGAACGCGATCAGGTCCACGCCCTGGGCGGTCGCGGGCAGCGTCGGATCGAGCGGGACGACGGTGAAACCGGCCCGCCGCAGCAGTTCGGCCAGACCGGTGGCCTTGGTCCACTGGTCCAGGTACTCCAGGACGGCGGCCCGCGGCGCCGCCGCGGTCGCGGCGCGGGCGGTGGCGGTGGTGGCGGCGGTGACCGCGGTGGTGGCGACGGCGGTGGTCAGCGCGGCCGCGCCGCCGACCAGGAAGGACCTCCGGTGGATCCCGTCCGGACTCATGGTGGTGCCCCTCATCTCTGGGTTCTCCTGACGTGTGACGTGCGACCGAAACCGTCGCAGTGTCGAGCACCCGCCAGCAATGACCTGTCACTACAAGTCATGCACTGTTCACCCGGCCCGGCCGCCACCCTCCCACCGGTCCGCCGGCTCCGATCCGTCACCATCGCAGCCCCGATCAGCAGCGATTCCCCACCTCCGGTCGCTCCTCCGCTCCCCTCGCCACCCGCGGCCGAGGCCACCGGGAGATGAACGGCAAATGACTTGTCACAACAAGTGGTTGACCTGGCCCGGCGCAGCTGACAGCGTTCCGGTGCCGGCCCACAGCGGCGCCCCGCCCGGCGATGCCGGGCCGCGCGACCCTGCCCGGCTCCTCCCCGCAGCTCACCCCGGAGCCCACCGTGCGCCTTCGCCCCCTCGCCCTCGCCACCGCCGGCGTCCTCGCCGCCGCCCTCTCCCTCACCGCCTGCGGCAGCGACGGCAGTTCCGCCGGCTCCGCCTCCGGCACCTGTCCCGGCGGGAAGATCCGCTTCGGCGTCGAGCCGTTCGAGGACCCCGCCAAGCTCACCCCGGCGGCCAAGGTCCTCGCCGACGCCCTCGGCGAGCGGCTCAAGTGCCCGGTCCAGCTCACCATCACCGAGGACTACTCAGCCGAGGTCCTCGCCCTGCAGAACGGCAAGCTCGACATCGCCATGTTCGGCCCGCTCGGCTACGTCTTCGCCCACCAGCGGGCCGGCGCCGAGGCCGTCGCCTCCTTCGGCGACAGCACCGGCAAGGTCTCCAGCTACACCGCCGGCATCTGGGTGCCCGCCGACTCCCCCGTCCAGGGCGTCAAGGACCTCGCCGGGCACTCCCTCGCGCTCTCCTCGGTCGGCTCCACCTCCGGCGACGCCCTGCCCCGCAAGGCCGTTGTCGACGCCGGGCTCAAGCCCGAGGACGTCAAGGTCAACTACGCGGGCGGACACGCCGAATCGCTGCTCGCCCTGGCCAAGGGCACCGCCGACGCCGCCGAGATCAACTCCCAGCAGCTCGCCAGCGCCACCGCGTCCAAGACCTTCGACCCCGCCAAGTTCCGCAAGATCTGGTCCTCCGACGCCATCCCCAACGACCCGATCACCGTCCGCGGCAGCCTCGACCCGGCGTTCAAGCAGGCCGTCACCGACGCCCTGCTGCACCTGCCCGGCGACAAGGTCGGCGAGATCGGCGCCCTGCTCGCGGTCAAGCCCGCCGCCCCCCTGGTCGCCGTCGACAAGTCCACCTACCAGCCGCTGTTCGACCTCGCCGACACCCTCCACCTGACCGACAAGGACCTCTGATGCTGGTGCTCTCCGACATCACCGTGCGGTACGGCGACCGGCAGGTCCTGGACGGGGTCCACCTCACCGTCCCGCGCGGCGAGTTCCTCGCGGTGCTCGGCGCCAACGGGTGCGGCAAGTCCACCCTGCTGCGCGCGGCCGCCGGGCTCGAACCGGTGGCGGAGGGCACGGTGAGCGTCGACGGCAGGGCGGGCGACCCGCTCGCCCTCGCCATGGTCTTCCAGCAGATCCACCTGGTGCACCGCCGCAGCGTCCTCGACAACGTCTGCGCCGGCGCCCTCGGCCGGCTCCCGCTGCGCCACTCCCTGCACCCGCTGCTCTTCCCGCGCGAACTGCGCGAGGAGGCGATGGCCTGCCTGGACCGGGTCGGCCTCGCCGACCGCGCCCACGACCGGGCCGGCCGGCTCTCCGGCGGCCAGCAGCAGCGCGTCGCGGTCGCCCGCGCGCTGTGCCAGCGCCCCGCCGTCCTGCTCGCCGACGAACCGGTCTCCGCCCTCGACCCGGCGGCCTCCGAACAGGTCCTCGCCCTGCTCGCCGAACTCGCCCACCAGGAAGGGCTCGCCGTCGTCGCCGTGCTGCACCAGCCCGCACTCGCCGCCCGGCACGCCGACCGGGTGATCGGCCTGCGCGAGGGCCGCATCGTCCTGGACGGCGCCCCCGACCGCGACGTCGACCACCTCTACCAGCCCGCACTCGCCGAGAGCCTGTCATGACAACCGCGCCCCGCGGCCTGCGCCGCCTCCCCGTCCCGCCCCGCCCCCGGCGCCCCCGCACCCTCGCCGCGGCGGCCGCCGTCCTGGTCCTCCTCGCCGTCCTGCACGTGATCGCGTGGAACACCACCGAGATGTCGCTCACCGCCCTCGCCGAGGGCTGGCACGGCATGGCCTCCTTCCTCGACGAGGCGTTCCCGCCCCGCCTCGACTGGTCCGTCCTCAAGCCCAGCATCGACGCCGCCCTGGTCACCCTCTGGATCGGCCTGCTCGGCACCACCCTGTCGATCCCGCCGTCCCTGCTCCTGGCCCTGCTCGCCGCCCGCAACGTCGCCCCGTCCCGCCCGGTCCAGCAGGCCGCCCGCTCCCTGCTCTCCTTCCTCCGCTCCGTCCCCGACGTGGTCTTCGCCCTGGTCTTCGTCACCGCCGTCGGCCTCGGCCCCTTCCCCGGCGTCCTCGCCCTGGTCGTCCACAACATCGGCGTGATGGGCAAACTCTGGGCCGAAGCCCTCGAAGACACCGACCCCGGCCCCGCCCAAGCCCTCCGCTCCGCCGGCGCCACCCGCACCCAGACCGCCCTCCACGCCCTCCTCCCCACCGCCACCCCCCGCCTCGCCGGCCTCCTCCTCTACCGCCTCGACGTCAACGTCCGCGCCTCCCTCATCCTCGGCCTGGTCGGCGCCGGCGGCATCGGCTTCCTCATCAACCAGTCCATCAAGCTCTTCCGCTTCGACGAAATGCTCACCCACATCCTCGTCGTCCTCACCCTGATCATCGCCGTCGACCTCCTCTCCGCCACCACCCGCCGCCGCCTCACCTGACCCCCCGTCACCACTCCGGGCAGTCCAACCCCCGGGGCACCTCCGAGAGGTCGACCCCACCCAGCAACGCCGCCGCGCGGGCCGCTCCGTCCTCCACGTCGTCCGGGTGGACGAGGGCGTCGGAGATGCCCAGCCCCCGCATGAAGGCGCGCACCGAAATGCGGTACGCCCGCCCCACACTGGTCACCGGACAGGGAAACGACCCGTCCCTGATCGCCCGCCGGACGGCAGCCTCGGTGATCCCCATCGCCACCGCTGCCTCCGGCACCCCGATGAACGCGGGCAGGAGGTCGGAGATCCGGTAACAGCCCTTCCGACCCGGTCCGATCCCCCGAACCGCCCCCTCCTCACCCGGAGCCGGAAGGCGCCCGCCGGAGGACACCCCGGCCCGGACACCTTCGTGGAAGGTCCTCGTACGGTTCATGCAGTTGTGCTCGTAGAGCCAGGACCCGTACTGCTCGCCGCGGATGATCGCAGCAATTTCCGGCGATTGCGGATCCGAAACCCTGATGAACGGAGCCCTGCTCCGCGCCGAGAGCCTGCCCGGTGCGGCCGGCAGACGCAGCACCTCCGGGGCTGACTTGGAAGTCTCGCGCACATTGACCCGTGCCCGGCCGTAGGCGGTGGAGAAAGCGGATTTCACCATGACACCCCGGACCTCCTTGGGCGGAAAACCCCGCGAAGTCTCCAGCCACGCGGCGATCGCCGCTTCCACCATGTCCGACTGAACCTCTTCCCGGTCGGCGTAGAGCTCCCGGGAGATCCTCCGGGACCTCGCCCGGAGGACGGGGGAGATGCAGTCCAGGACCACCATCCTCCACTTGTCGTCATCGTCCATGTCGCAGAGCCTTCCCAGCGCGACCATGGATTCCCAGAGGTGGGACCTGCTCTTCGCCGACGACGACTTGATGCCGGAAGCCACGGCGGTTTTCCGGAAGGCGCCGTAGTCCGGATGCTGTTTCACCGAGCAGTCCCGAATGTCCTGGGCATGGACGCAGACAGGCCTTCCTCCCATGAGCTTCTCGACGTAACGGTGGACCCGCTCGAGGACGTCAGGCACGCGCCACACTCCACATTCGGAACCGCTGGTTCGGAAAAAGCATGGCGGCAGAGAATCGGCAAACATCCGACTCCTGGCCCCGGTTGGCCTGATCGGGTGAACGATGTTTGGCGCCAATTTCCCGGCGAACGAGGTCGGCACGGCATTCGAGGGGCCAGTATCCGACCTTTTGCCGAGACGTTTCTCCCGGAAGGAACAACCCGAACGGGAACGGCCCGCCGAGGCGCACCAGCAGCGCGCCCCGACGGGCCGGAAGGTTCCTCTTCAGAGAGGTTCCTACAGGTCGTAGTACAGCTCGAACTCGTGCGGGTGCGGCCGCAGCGCGATCGGGGCGATCTCGTTCGTGCGCTTGTAGTCGATCCAGGTCTCGATCAGGTCGGTGGTGAAGACGCCGCCCGCGAGGAGGTACTCGTGGTCGGCCTCCAGGGCGTCGAGGACGGCGCCGAGGGAGGCGGGGACCTGGGGGACGGCGGCGTGCTCGTCGGGGGCGAGCTCGTAGAGGTCCTTGTCGACGGGCTCGAGCGGTTCGATCTTGTTCTTGATGCCGTCGAGGCCGGCCATCAGCATGGCGGCGAAGGCGAGGTAGGGGTTGGAGGCCGGGTCGGGGGCGCGGAACTCGATGCGCTTGGCCTTGGCGTTGGAGCCGGTGATCGGGATGCGGATCGCGGCGGAGCGGTTGCGCTGCGAGTAGACCAGGTTCACCGGGGCCTCGAAGCCGGGCACCAGGCGGTGGTAGGAGTTGACCGAGGGGTTGGTGAAGGCGAGCAGCGAGGGGGCGTGCTTGAGGATGCCGCCGATGTAGTAGCGGGCGGTGTCGGACAGGCCCGCGTAGCCCTGCTCGTCGTAGAAGAGCGGGGAGCCGCCGGTCCACAGCGACTGGTGGACGTGCATGCCGGAGCCGTTGTCGCCGAAGATCGGCTTGGGCATGAAGGTGGCGGTCTTGCCGGCCCGCCAGGCGACGTTCTTGATGATGTACTTGAACAGCATCAGGTCGTCGGCGGCGTGCAGCAGGGTGTTGAACTTGTAGTTGATCTCGGCCTGTCCGGCGGTGCCGACCTCGTGGTGCTGGCGCTCCACCTCCAGTCCGGCCTTGGCGAGTTCGAGGGACATCTCGGCGCGCAGGTCGGCGAAGTGGTCGACGGGCGGGACGGGGAAGTAGCCGCCCTTGTACTTGACCTTGTAGCCGCGCGCGTCGCCCTCCGCGGAGCCGCTGTTCCAGGCGCCGGCCACCGAGTCGATGTGGTAGTAGGACGCGTTGGCGGAGGTGTCGAAGCGCACCGAGTCGAAGACGTAGAACTCGGCCTCGGGCCCGAAGTAGGCGGTCTCGGCGATGCCGGAGGAGGCCAGGTAGGCCTCGGCCTTGCGGGCGACGTTGCGCGGGTCGCGGCTGTAGGCCTCGCCGGTGATCGGGTCCTGGATGAAGAAGTTGATGTTGAGGTGCTTCTCGGTCCGGAACGGGTCCAGCCGGGCGGTGGCGAGGTCGGGCACCAGGGCCATGTCGGACTCGTGGATGGCCTGGAAGCCGCGGATCGAGGAGCCGTCGAACATCAGGGTCTCGGACGGGTCGAAGGTGTCGGCCGGAACCGCGAAGTGCTGCAGCACGCCCGGCAGGTCGCAGAACCGGACGTCGACGAACTTGATGTCGTTGTCCGCGATGTACTGCTTCACCTCGTCGGCGTTGGTGAACATCCGTACTCCTCCTCGGCGTGCACGGTCTGAGTCTCCGTCAGGGGCGACTGGAGCCCCGGTGCAGGGGGCTCACGATAGGAACGGCCCGTTTCCGGCTCGTGACTCGCTTGTTTCCCACATGTTAACCGGGCCATTCGAACGGACGGCAAAGCGGTACGCTTCCGGGCAAATTCCCGGCCCCGCCGCGCCGCTGATCCGCCACTGGTCCAGACCACTTGCGGCAGCCGGCCGAACGGGGTTCACCCCGACGGGAAACCCGGACGGCGCGCCGCCGCCGGGGCCGCCACCGGGCCCGGCCGTAAGCCCGGTTAGGGTGGATTCGTGGACACCAGAGAAGCACTCGGATCGTGGATCGACGGCCCGAAGGCGGCCGCCGAGAAGATGGGCGCCGAATTCGGCTACCGCGGCGAGCGCCTCGGCCTCCCGCGGACCGGTCCCGGCTCGATGGCCGGCCCCGGCCGCCGGATCGGCGCGCTGTTCGTCGACGGCTGGCTGGTCAGCCTGGTCGCGTACGGCCTGCTGGCGCGCGGCGAGCAGAGCTCCGCGAACCTGTGGACCACCCCGCTGTTCTACGCGGTGACGGTCCTGTTCCTGGCCACCACCGGCACCACCATCGGCAAGCGCCTGTTCGGCCTGCGGGTGGTCCGGCTGGACGGCACCCGCGCCACCATCCCGCAGGTGCTGCTGCGCACCCTGCTGCTCTGCCTGGTCATCCCGGCCGCCGTCTGGGACCGCGACACCCGCGGCCTGCACGACAAGGCCGTCGGCACCGTCGAGGTCCGGATCTGAACCACCCGGCAGCACTGAGCAGCACCAAGCAGCGCCGAGCAGCGCCGAGCAGCACCCGGGAACGCCCGGCAGCATCCGGGAGACATCGAACGGCCCCGCTCGCGGAGGGAAACCTCGCGGGCGGGGCCGTGGTGTGGTGTGGGGGGAGTCGCGCCTCAGCGCATGCCGCCCTTGGGCATCCGGGCGCCCTTCGGCATCGGACCCTTGGGGATCGGCGCCTTGGAGAGCAGGTCGCCGAGCGCGCGCAGCCGGTCGTTGGTCTCGGTGACCTGGGCGGCGCTGATCGCCCGGGGCAGGCGCATCAGGTGGATCTGCAGCTTCTTGAGCGGGATCTCGCCCTCGCCGTTGCCGACCATGATGTCGTGCACCGGGATGTCGCCGACGACCCGGGCCATCTTCTTCTTCTCGGACGCCAGCAGCGGCCGCACCCGGTTCGGGTTGCCCTCGCCGATCAGCGCGATGCCGGCCCGGCCGACCGCCCGGTAGACCGCGTCCTGGCTGCGGGTGACCGCGACCGGGGTCTGGTTCGAGCTCCAGCCGCGCCGGATGTTGCCCAGCACCGCCGCGACCGCGCCCGGCTGGCCCTCCATCTGCCCGAACGCGGCCCGCTCGGCCCGGCGGCCGAACACGATCGCAACCGCCAGCACGGCCACCACGAAACCGAGGATGCCCAGGTAGATCGGGTGGTCCAGTGCGAAGCCGATGGCGAGGAACACGCCGAAGGTCAGCAGGCCGACGCCGGCGATGATCAGGCCGATCTTGGTGTCGACCTGCTTGGTCATGACATATGCCTGGCGGATCTGTGCGAGCCGCCCAGGGGTATCGGATTTTTGCCTCGCCATATTGCTCATGGTACGTGGCGGCACACGCGATCATCCAAGGCGGTGCCGGTTCGTGACCCTGGTCTTTCCCCGAGGGGACCCCGCCGCGGGCCCGGCCCCCACCAGGGGTTCAGGCGCTGCGCCCGAACACCTGCACGGCCTGCTCGCGTTCGCCCGCCAGCCGCCGGTTCTCGCACACCGCCGCCCACGCGTTGCGGCGCGCGCCGCGGATCAACAACAGCTGCTCGGCCCGCCGAAGCGCGGTCCGGATTCCGGTACGCATGACCCCACCAACTCCTCGACCCGGGTACCGCTCCAGCGTCCCGGACGTCCGTTACCGTACGGTGACCCGGCCGTCAATGCCACGTGAAACGTCGACGCCTAGCCCGGACAGCCCCGCACCGGACAGGGCCGCCCCGCACCGCCTGCCGGTACGCGGAAGGGCGGGCCCGTGCGGACCCGCCCTCACCGAGAACGAAACCAAGGCGCAGACTGCCGCCGGCCGCCCTCAGACCGCCGCCGCCCGCTCCCGGTGCTCCAGCGCCTGCCGGTACAGCCGCCCGGCCCGGTACGAGGAGCGCACCAGCGGACCGGACATCACCCCGGCGAAGCCCAGCTCCTCGGCCTCCTGCTGGAGCTCGACGAACTCCTGCGGCTTCACCCAGCGCTCCACCGGGTGGTGGCGCAGCGAGGGCCGCAGGTACTGGGTGATGGTGATCAGCTCGCAGCCGGCGTCCACCAGGTCGGCCAGCGCCTCGCTGACCTCCTCGCGGGTCTCGCCCATGCCCAGGATCAGGTTGGACTTGGTGACCAGCCCGGCCGCCCGGGCCTGGGTGATCACGTCCAGCGAGCGCTCGTAGCGGAAGGCCGGACGGATCCGCTTGAAGATCCGCGGCACCGTCTCGACGTTGTGCGCGAGCACCTCGGGACGGGAGGAGAAGACCTCGGCGAGCTGCTCCGGGACGGCGTTGAAGTCCGGGATCAGCAGCTCGACGCCCGTCCGCCCGGCCTCGCGGGCGGCGGTCATCGCGTGCACCTGGCGCACGGTCTCGGCGTACAGCCAGGAGCCGCCGTCCTCCAGGTCGTCACGGGCGACGCCGGTGATGGTGGCGTAGTTGAGGTCCATCGTGACGATGGACTCGGCGACCCGGCGCGGCTCGTCCCGGTCGAACTCGGCGGGCTTGCCGGTGTCGATCTG
Organism: Kitasatospora sp. NRRL B-11411; assembly: GCF_000721345.1. NCBI lineage: Bacteria > Bacillati > Actinomycetota > Actinomycetes > Kitasatosporales > Streptomycetaceae > Kitasatospora > Kitasatospora sp. NRRL B-11411. Next base: position 37,583 of record NZ_JOGH01000037.1, read on the forward strand.
GCAGAAGTCGCAGCGGCGGGTGCACTGGTCGCCGCCGATCAGGAAGGTCGCCTCGCGGTCCTCCCAGCACTCGAAGATGTTGGGACACCCGGCCTCCTGGCAGACCGTGTGCAGCCCTTCCTTCTTCACCAGGGACTGCAGGGCGTTGTACTCCGGCCCCATCTTCGCCCTGGTCTTGATCCACTCGGGCTTCCGCTCGATGGGGGTCTCGCTGTTGCGGACCTCCAGCCGGAGGAGCTTCCTGCCGTCGGGTGCGACAGCGGACACGTGCGACTCCTAGAACTAGACGGGGTACCCCTCAGGGTACGCCTGCACTTCAATGGCCTTCGACCGGCCCCGGGCTTGCCTTCGAAAGGCAACGCTCGGCGTGCCGCGCCGATTCCGCTACCGGACGGCGGCGACCGGTCCGCTACTGGACGGCGGTGACCGGTCCGCTACCGGACGGCGGCGACCGGCTCGGGCAGTTCGGCGAACACCTCGGCCAGCTTCCGTTCCACCGCGTCCACCGCGTCCGGCACCGCGAACGGCCGGCCCAGCTCGCCGCTGAGCGAGGCCACCCCGGCGTCCCGGATGCCGCACGGGACGATCTTGTCGAAGTACGTCATGTCGGGGTCGCAGTTCAGCGCGAAGCCGTGCATGGTCACGCCGCGGGCCACCCGCACGCCGATCGCGGCGAGCTTGCGGTCGTCGCCGCGCTGGCCCGCGTTGGACGGCGCGTACTCGGGGCCGGCCAGCCGCGGGTCGATGCCGAGCGGCAGGCCCATCCGCAGGGTCAGCTTGCCGATCTCCACCACCTGGGAGGGGTCGACCACCGCGCCGGGGATGTCCGCGCCCAGCTTCCACACCCCGCTGCGGCCCTCGATCCGGGTGGTGTCCACCCCGAACCCGGCGCAGGCCCGGATCAGCGCCTCCTCCAGCCGCCGCACGTACGCGACCACGTCGATCGGGTCGGGCAGCTTCACGATCGGGTAGCCGACCAGCTGGCCGGGGCCGTGCCAGGTGATCTCGCCGCCGCGGTTGACCTCGACCACCGGGGTGCCGTCCAGCGGCAGGTCCTCGGGGTTGGTGCGCTTGCCCATCGTGTACACCGGGTCGTGCTCCAGCAGCAGCACGGTGTCCGGTATCTCGTCCGCGACCCGCAGCGCGTGCAGCCGCTGCTGCTCCGCCCACGCCTCCTGGTAGGGGACGGTCCGCTCGCCGATCCCCATCCGCACGAACCGCACGTTCTCGCTCACCACGCCACTCCCTGCCGGCCGACCAGCCCAACCTCGCCACTGTACGCCCGCCGCGGGCACGAGCCGCAGGGCCGCCTCGGCCGCCCGCCGCTCCGGGCCGCGGAGCCGCTCCGGCAGTTCCTCAGCCGCCCGCCAACAGCTGCAGCCGCAGCGCGAGTTGCAGCTCCAGCGCCCGCTCCGGCTGGTTCCAGTCGCGGCCCAGCAGCACCTCCACCCGGTCCAGGCGCTGCACTACCGTGTTCACGTGGACGTGCAGCAGGTCCTTGGCCCGGGTCAGGCCGCCGCCGCAGTCGAAGTAGGCGCGCAGGGTGCGCACCAGCTCGGTGCCGCGCTTGGCGTCGTAGTCGAGCAGCGGGCCGAGGGTGGCCCGGACGAAGCCGTCCACGTCGTGCCCGTCGCCCAGCAGCACGCCCAGGAAGCCCAGGTCGGCCGCGCACGCCCCGTCCCCGTCCCGGCCCAGCACCCGCAGGGCGCGCACGCAGCGCACCCCCTCCGCGTACGCGGCGGCCAGCGCGACCGGGCCGCTGGCGGCGCGCCCGGTGCCGACCGTGACCGGGCCGCCCGCCAGCCGGGCCAGCCGTTCCGCGGCAAGCGCGGCCACCGCGCCGTCGCCGCCGCCCTCGTGCGGGACGAGCAGCACCGCGCCCTCGCCGAACTCGGCGCTGATGCCCCGGGAGCCGAACAGGTAGCGGGCCGCGGCCCCGGCCAGCCGGTCCCGGGCGACGGCGTCCTCGGCGACGGCGACCAGGACCAGGTGCGGCCGGTTCAGGTCGACGCCCAGGCGGCGGCCGCGCGCGGTCAGGCCGGCCGGGTCGCGGTCGGGCGCGGTGAGCAGGTCGGCCAGCAGTTCGCCGCGGACCCGGTTCTCGGTCTCGGCGACCGAGCGGCGCAGCAGGAGCAGCAGCGCGGTGACGACGCCGGCCCGTTCGAACACCCGCCGGTCGGCGTCGTCCAGTTCGGGCCGCCCGTGCAGCACCAGCGCGCCCAGCAGCTCCTGCCCGGCGAGCACCGCGCACACCCACTCGGCGCCGTGCCGCACCGCGTGGCCCTCGGCGCGGGAGGCGGCCACCGCGTCGGCCAGGCCGTCGGGGGCGCCGCCGGGGCCGGTGAGCGGGGCGCCCTCGGCGTCGTGCACGGAGGCCCCGCCGTCCAGCAGCGCGGCCACCTCGGCGGCCACGTCGGCCACCTCCGCGCCGCGCAGCACCAGGTCGGTGAGCCGGTCGTGGGCCTGCTCGGCGCGCTGGACGGCCGCGGCGTGGGCCCGGATGACGGCGTTGGCGGCGGCCAGGTCGGCGAGCGCGGCCCGGGTGTCGGCCAGCGACTTGGCGGTGTCCAGGGCGATCGCGGCGTGCGCGGCCAGCGTGCACAGCAGCGCGACCTCGTCGGGGGAGAAGGCCCGCGGCGAGCGGTCGGCGGCGAACAGCACGCCGATCACGCTGCCGCCCAGCAGCAGCGGCACCCCGATGATCGCCACCAGCCCCTCGTCCAGCACGCCCGCGTCGATCTGCCCGGTGTGCCGGAACCGCTCGTCGACCCGGTAGTCGTGGCTGGCGTAGGGGCGGGCGGTCTGCGCGACCAGGCCGCCCAGGCCGTCGCCCAGGCTGAGCCGCAGGGTCTGGAAGATCGGCGAGACCGAGCCGTCGGTGACCCGCATGTACGTGTCGCCGGCCCGCTCGTCGGGGAGGGTCAGGTACGCGGTGTCGGTGCCCAGCAGCATCCGGGCCCGCCGGACGATGGCCTGCAGCACCGCGTCCAGGTCCCGGGAGGCGGCCAGGTCGCCCGCGGTGTCGAACAGCGCGGTCAGCTCGGCCTCGCGTCTGCGGTGCTGGCGCATCGTGCGGTGCACCCGCAGGGCCTGCCAGGTGGCGTCGTCGATCTCGCGCAGCACCTCGGCGGGCGCGCCCCGGCGGCGGGCGTCGGCGAGCACCTCGCCGAAGTCCTCGGTGGCGGCCCCGGTGGCCAGCAGGTCGAGGAGTCTGCGCAGCGCCGGCGCGGCGGTGGTGTGGCGGTCCATGCGGTCTTCCCTTGTCGCTCGTGCCCCCGTGGCCCCCGTGCCCCCGGCCCGCCGCTGGAGAACCGGAGAACGGGCCGGGGCCGCGCCGCCGGATGCCCGGTGGCGCGGCCCTGATCCTGCCGAAGTGCTCAGAGGCTAGCGGGCGCCTTCACGGAGTCCCCCCGAGCGTCCGCCCCGGTGTCCTCCAGGTCGGTGCCGCGGGTCTCCCGGCCGCACAGCACGGCCACCACGGTGATCACCGCGGCGATCGCCACGTACACCGCGATCGGGGTGGCGCTGCCGTAGTCCTTCAGCAGCGCGGTGGCGATCAGCGGGGCGGGCGCGCCGGCCGCCACCGAGGAGAACTGGGCGCCGATCGAGGCCCCCGAGTAGCGGGTGCGGGTGGCGAACAGCTCGGAGAAGAACGCCGCCTGCGGGGCGTACATCATGCTGTGGAAGAACAGGCCGACGGTGACGGCGACGGTCAGTTGGACGAAGCTCCCGGTGTCGGCCATCCGGAAGAACACGAACGCCCAGACGCCGACGCCGACCGCGCCGACCAGGTAGACCGGCCTGCGGCCGACCCGGTCGGAGAGCGCCCCGAAGGCCGGGATCAGCGCGAACTGCACCGCCGAGCCGATCAGCACGGCGTTCAGCGCGGTCTGCTTGGGCAGGTGGGTCTGGGTGACGGCGTACGCCAGCACGAAGGTGGTCAGCACGTAGTACGAGATGTTCTCCGCCATCCGGGCGCCCATCGCCACCAGCACGTCCCGCCAGTGGTCGCGCAGCACCGCCACCAGCGGCGGCCGCTCCGGCTCGGTGCGCTGCTCGGCGGCCGCCAGCGCGGCCTTGAACAGCGGCGACTCGTCCACCGCGAGCCGGATCCACAGGCCGACCATCACCAGCACCGCGGAGAGCAGGAACGGCACCCGCCAGCCCCAGGACAGGAACGCGGCGTCGGACTGGACGGCCGTCATCAGCGAGAGCACGCCCGCCGCCAGCAGGTTGCCGGCCGGCGCACCGCCCTGCGGCCAGGACGCCCAGAAGCCGCGCCGCCGGCGGTCGCCGTGCTCGGAGACCAGCAGCACCGCCCCGCCCCACTCGCCGCCCAGCGCGAAGCCCTGCACCAGCCGCAGGACGGTCAGCAGGACCGGCGCCGCCACGCCGACCTGGTCGTAGGTGGGCAGGCAGCCGATCAGCGTGGTCGCCCCGCCCATCAGCAGCAGGCTCAGCACCAGCAGCTTCTTGCGGCCGATCCGGTCGCCGAAGTGCCCGAACACCAGCGCGCCCAGCGGCCGGGCGGCGAACCCGATCGCGTAGGTCAGGAAGGACAGCAGGGTGCCGGTCAGCGGGTCGGCCTTCGGGAAGAACACGTGCCCGAAGACCAGCGCCGCCGCCGATCCGTACAGGAAGTAGTCGTACCACTCGATGGTCGTACCGATCAGCGAGGCGGCGACCACCCTGGGCAGGGAGGCGGGTCTCGGACCACCGGAGGATGAGGAGAGGAGGGCAGCCATGGCGGATTCCCTTGCAGGTGACGGGAGTTGAGGGGAGTTGAGCGAAGGTCGGGAACTCAGTGCGCGGTCCAGCCGCCGTCCACCGGCAGGCTCGCCCCGGTGATGTACGAGGCACCCGGCGAGCACAGCCACACGGCCAGCTGCGCCACTTCGTCCGGCTCGATCAGCCGCTTCACGGCGGTGCGGTCGAGCATGATCCGCTCCACCACCTCGTCCTCGTGGATGCCGTGCGCCAGCGCCTGCGCGGCGATCTGCTTCTCCACCAGCGCGGTCCGCACGTACGCCGGGTTCACGCAGTTGCTGGTCACCCCGTACGGGGCGCCCTCCAGGGCCACCGTCTTGCTCAGGCCCTCCAGGGCGTGCTTGGCCGTCACGTACGCCGACTTGAAGGCGCTCGCCCGCAGGCCGTGCACCGAGGAGATGTTGACCACCCGGCCCCACTCGCGCTCGTACATGTGCGGCAGGGTGCGGCGCAGGATCCGGAACGGGGCCTCCACCATGACCCGCTGGATCAGCGTGAACCGCTCCACCGGGAACTCGTGCACCGGCGCGACGTGCTGCAGGCCCGCGTTGTTGACCACGATGTCCGCGTCCGCCGGCAGCGCCTCCACCGCGTCCGGGTCCGACAGGTCCGCGACGTGCGCGGTCCCGCCGATCCGGGCCGCCAGCTCCTCGGCGGGGCCGGCCGCCAGGTCGACGACGTACACGTGCGCGCCCGCCGCGGCGAACGCCTCCGCGCAGGCCCGGCCGATGCCGGAGGCGGCCCCGGTGACCAGGGCGGTGCGGCCGAGCAGCGGGGGTTCGGCGGGCGGGGCAGAAGTGGTGTCCATGGCCGAGAACGGTAGGAATCCGCGCGCCCCGCAACGATGTGGGCGGACACCACAGCACGGCCCGCCCTCATGGTTCCCGGCACCATGCGCCCGGAACGCGGGCAGCGGCTCTCGAACTCAAACACGCGACGCCCGTGCTTCCTCACAACGGGCGGGGCTGGTTCACCCGTTCGGAGGATGGGTGGTCCGAATCCACCCATAGCGTCCCAATGCTCGCTACATTCGCGCCGATTCCCGATCAGGGGGCGCCGTCCCGGGCAGGAGGGGCCGGAACGGCGCCTGAGAGGTGTGGACTGCTATGCCCCAACGGCCAGTGATCGACAGCCCCGCGTACCGACCGCTCGACCCGCTCGACCCGCGCCCGACCGGAGCGGCCGAGACTCCTCCGCGCGCGCCCGAGCAACCCGACCCACCGGCCCCCGCGGCCGGGCGCGCCCAGAACCCGCAACTCGCCGCGCTCATCGAGGAGTCCGGCTTCTCGCACGCCGGCCTCGCCCGCCGGGTCGACCAACTCGGCCTGGAGCACGGCCTCGACCTGCGCTACGACAAGACCTCGGTCACCCGCTGGCTGCGCGGCCAGCAACCCCGCGGCGCGACCCCCGCGCTGATCGCCGAGGTCTTCACCCGCCGTCTAGGCCGCCGCCTCACCGCCCAGGACGTCGGCCTCGACGCCTGCGCCCCGGTCTACGCGGGCCTGGAGTTCGCCGAGACCCCGCAGGAGGCCGTCGACATCGTCGCCTCCATGTGGCGCAAGGACAACGGCCCCTACGCCGAACTCCGCAAGATCGCCTTCACCCCCGCCGGACTCGTCGTCCCCAGCCGCGACTGGCTGATCGGCCGCACCGACGAACGCGTCGCCCGCGACGGCACCACCCTCACCCCCGAGGAGCTCCGCACGCCCCCGCAGGGCGCCCGCGTCCCCCCGCAGGGCCCGCGCCGCCCGGCCGGGACCGAACCCGCCGCCGAGAGCCGGGAGACCAGGCCCCCGGTCCGGGTCGGCCGCGGCGACATCGCCGCGATCCGCGCCGTCGGCGACCTGTTCCGCGCCCTCGACCACGCCTACGGCGGCGGCCACGCCCGGCAGGCCCTGGTCCGCTACCTGGAGAGCGAAGCCGAACCCATGCTCCGCGGCCGGTACGGCGAACAGATCGGCCGCGCCCTGTTCGGCGCCGTCTCCGACCTGACCCGGCTGGCCGGCTGGACCTCCTTCGACATCGCCGCGCACGGCCTCGCCCAGCGCTACTTCGTCCAGGCCCTGCGGCTCTCCCAGGCCGCTGGCGACCGCGTCCTCGGCGGCTTCATCCTCACCACCATGAGCCAGCAGGCCGTCCACCTCGGCCACGCCCGCGAGGCCATCCAGCTCGCCCGGGTCGCCCAGCAGGGCGTCGGCACCACCGCCGCCCCCGTCGTCCAGGCCCTCATGCACGCCGCCGAGGCCCGCGGCCACGCCCTGGCCGGCGACGTCCGCGCCTGCACCACCGCCCTGGTCCGCTGCGAACGCGCCCTGGCCACCGCCCGCAGCGCCGACGAAGTCCCGTCCTGGGCCCGGTACTTCGACGACGCCCAGCTCGCCGACGAGTTCGCCCACTGCTACCGCGACCTCCAGCAGTGGCGCCCCGCCGCCCAGCACGCCGAGAAGTCCCTCCGGCTGCGCGCCCCCGCCTACGCCCGCAGCCGCATCCTCTGCCGACTCGTCCTCGCCTCCGCCCGCCTCGGCATGGGCGACGTCGACGAGGCCTGCTCGATGGCCACCGACTCCCTCCGCGCCGCCGGCGAGATGCGCTCCGCCCGCACCGTCGAGTACCTCCGCGACTTCCACCGCCGCCTCACCCCCTACCGCACCACCCCCGCCGCCCGCGCCTTCGAAGAGGCCTCCCGCCAGGCGGGGGTGATCTGACCCTCGCCGCAGGCCCCGCCAAGGTCCCACCCGGGGCCTGCCAAGGTCCCGTCAAGGCCCCGCCCGGGGCCCGTCATGGCCCCGGGGGACGGTGGGCCGATGCTGCTGCCGGTCGGAGCCCATCGAGAAGCCCGTGCTGCCGAGGGCCTTGACCGGCACCCCCGCAGAACCGGACCCCGCCGTCCCCCGGTTCCCGCCCTACGCCGCCTCCGCGACCTCCGCCCCGGCCCGCACCCCGAGGTCGCGCAGCACCGCCTCCGCGGCCCGCCGGCCGGAGACCAGCGCGCCCTGGACCGTCCCGGTGTCCCGGTGGTCGCCGCAGACGTACAGCCCGGCGAGCAGCCGGACGGAGCGGCGGAAGTGGTGCGGCGGCGGCATCGAGACGACCGCGTCGGCGGCGTGGCGGACGGTCAGGAACTCCCACCCCGCGGTGGAGGTCCCGTACAGCTCCGCCAGCCGCCGCCGCACGGCGCCCTCGTCGCCGGCCGGCCCGCCGGAGTCGAAGGCGCGGCGGCCGAGCACCGTGGTGGCGATCAGCGCCCGCCCGTCGGCGGCGTACGAGGGGTCGGCGTCGCTGAGCACCAGCGAGTGCGAGATCCCGGAGCGCTCGGCGTCCAGCAGCAGTACGGCCTCGCCCAGCGGCGAGCGCTCCGCCGCGTGGTAGTAGGTGGTGACGGGGTGGAAGCCGGGCTGCCGCAGGCCCGGCAGCAGGGCGGCCGCCGTCGCGGCGTCGGTGGCGACGACCACCGCCCGGGAGCGGATCCGGCCGTGCCCGGCGGTCTCCACGCCGTCCGTGCCGACCGAGGTGACCTCGACGCCCAGCCGCAGGGCGCCCTCCGGCAGCCGGGCGGCGAGCTGCGCGGGGACGGCCCCGATGCCCGCCGCCGGGACGCAGAGCCGGCCCCGGGCGTACGCGCGCAGCACCAGGTCGGCGACCCGGCTGGAGGTGCCCAGCGCGGGGTCGGACAGCAGCGCGCCGAGCAGCGGGCGCAGGAAGCCGTCGACGGTGCGGGCGGGCAGGCCGCGCTCGGCCAGGGCCCGGGCGGCGGTGGTCTCGGGACGGGCGTGGATCCGGGCCGGGGGCGTCGCGGCGAGCCGGGCCAGGGCGGCGGCCAGCCGGGCCTTCTCGAGCGGGGTGCCGAGCGGCCCGCGGGTGGCGGCCTGCCGGGCGGGGGTGAGCTGCGGGTCGCCGGTCCGGTAGGTGCGGCCGCCGCTGTGCACCAGGACGCCGGGGGCGAGCGGACGCAGCTGCAGCCGGTCGAGGTCGAGGCGGCGGGCGAGTTCGGGGTAGGCGGTGTTGAGCAGGTGGCTGCCGTGGTCGAGCCGGAAGCCGTCGAGTTCGCGGGCGGCCGCCCGGCCGCCGATGCGTTCGGTGGCTTCCAGGACCTGGACGTCCAGGCCCTGGGCGGCGAGCGCGTCGGCGGCGGTCAGTCCGGCTATGCCGGCGCCGACGACGATCGCGTCGGGGTCGCCGGACCGGCCGTGCCGGGCGCGGCCGATGAAGTCCTGTGCGGGCACGAGTGGGTGCTCCCTCCCTGGCGGAGCCCCCCGGCGGCCGCCGCGCGCGGCAGGGCCCGCGGGCGAGCGGGCGGGTGCCGGGGCGGGCAGTGGGGGGCGGACGTGGTCCGCACTGGTGATGCCCCGTCATCCGCGGGTCCAGACCGGTGGGTTCCGCCCAATCGGGTCATCACACCGGGCACGGGCACGCAGCGGGTCCGGACGGTCACCCACCGTGCGCCAAACGGGGCGCGCGGGGCGGGAGCGGGCGCGCACCGTCACCGCCCGCACCCCGCGCGCCGCCCGCTTGCACCCGTGCGCCCCCCGCCGACGCCCCGTCAACTCCCGTAGGCCGCACCGCCCCCGCGCTTACCCGCGGAGCCGCCCGCACCTACTCCCGGCGCCGCTCGCCGCGCCCGCCGACCGCGCCCGCCCGCCGCACCGTCCCCGCCGCAGCGCCGCCCGCCGCGCCCCTACCGCAGCCCGAGCGCCGCCGCCACGACCGCCCCCGCGTCGGGGTCGCGGAACTCGAACCCGGCCTCCAGCAGCGCCTTCGGCACCACCCGGTGACTGCCCACCACCTCCACCGCCATCTCCCCGAGCACGGCGCGCAGCGCCCACTCCGGCACCGCGAACACCGCCGGCCGCCCGAGCTGCCGGGACAGCTCCGCGGTCAGCTCGCGGTTGGTGACGGGGTCGGGCCCGACCAGGTTGACCGGCCCGGAGAGGTCCTGACGCTCGATCAGGAAGCGCAGCGCGGCGACCTCGTCGGCCAGCGAGATCACCGACCAGTACTGCCCGCCGCTGCCCAGCCGCCCGCCCAGCGCCAGCCGGAACAGCGGCAGCAGCCGCGCCCCGGCGCCGCCCTTCGGGTCGAGCACCAGCCCGGTGCGCGGGTGCACCACCCGGATCCCGGCGTCCGCGGCGGGCCGCGCGGCGCGCTCCCACTCCTCGCAGACCCCGGCCAGGAAGTCGCCGCCGGCCGGCGCGTCCTCGTCGATCACCCGGTCGCCGGTCTGCCCGTAGTAGCCGACCGCGGAGGCGCTGACCAGCACCTGCGGCGGCTCCTTCAGCCGGGACAGCGCGGCGGCCAGCGTCTCGGTGCCGAGCACCCGGCTGTCCCGGATCTCCCGCCGGTAGGCGTCCGTCCAGCGCCGGTCGCCGACGCCCGCCCCGGCCAGGTGCACCACGGCCCGCACGCCCTCCAGCGCGGCCGCGTCGATCTGCATCAGCTGCGGGTTCCAGCCGACCCCGACAGTCCCGTCCGGCTGCGGCCCGGTGCGCGAGCGCCGCCGCACCAGCCGCAGCACCTCGTACCCGTCCGCCAGCAGGGAGTCCACCAGCGCGGACCCGATCAACCCCGTGGAACCTGTCACCGCGATTCGCATACCGGCCATCCTCGCAGCCCGCCCCCGCCCACCCGTCCAGAAACCCCGTCCCGGATCGGCCCACCTCCCGCTCCTCGACGGCCGGGGCCGTCGGACGCGGCACTAGCATGACCGCCATGCCCTCCAACGATGTGATCATCAGGCCGGCGCGGGACGAGGACGAGCGCGCGATCCGCGCCGTCGACCACGCCATCTGGTCCCCGCTCAGCGAGGTCGCCCCGCGCGGCCCCGAGGACGCGCCGGTCTTCGACCGGGACCACCGCCCCGACCAGTACCTGCTGGCCGAACTCGGCGGCCGCGTGGTCGGCTACGTCCGCCAGATCCGGGAGATCCCGCTCCCCTCCAACGCCCACGTCCGCCAGATCCAGGGCCTCGGCGTCCTCCCCGAGGCCCGCGGCCGCCGCATCGGCGACGCCCTGCTCACCGCCGCCTGCGAAGCCGCCCGCGCCGCCGGGGCCCGCCGGATGACCCTGCGCGTGCTCGGCCACAACACCCCGGCCCGCCGCCTCTACGAGCGCAACGGCTTCCAGGTCCTCGGCGTCCTGCCCGAGCACTTCCTCCTGGAGGACAGCTACGTCGACGACGTCTGGATGGGCCGCACCCTCGCCTGACCCGGCCGCCCTGCCCCGCCCGTCCGGACGGGGCCGGCCACCGGAGCTGACGCCCCGTCCTGGGCACCGCCCCGCACAGCACCCGGACGGCCGCCACCCGAAAGGCCCGGCCCCGCCCCGGCCCCGCTCAGTCCCCGTACAGCTCCCACAGCCGCGGGTAGCGGGCGGCCATCACCGCCCCGTCCGCGAAGTCGAAGAAGACGCCCTCGGCGGCCGGCGGCTGACGCACCCCCAGCTCCGGCAGCGGCAGCCCGGTCAGCCGCTCGTACGCCTCGTCGGCGGCGTAGCCGAGCTCCTCCGCGTCGCCGTCCTCCGCCTCGTCGAAGTCCGGCACCAGCTCGGCCAGCGCGTCCGGATCGTGCACCGCGCCCTCGAAGACCTCCCGGCCCTGGCCGATCAGCCAGCACCGGAAGTAGTCGAAGCCGTCCTCGGAGGCCCCGCCGAGCAGCAGGTAGGCGGCGCCCCACAGCTCCACCGTGTACGCCCGCTGGAAGCGCGCCTCGAACTGCCGGGCGAAGTCCAGCACGTCGTCCGGGGTGAGCCGCAGCAGTTGCTCGACCAGCGCCTCGGCCTGCTCGTCCGGGTCGCCCTCGGCCGCGTCCCGGGCGTCGTCGACCAGTTGCCAGAATCCCGTCTCGTCCATCACCGCTCCAGCCTCCACGATCGCCGCCCCGTTTGCACCCGATCGGCGGGCCGGTCGGGCCGGAACGCACGGGAGCCCCGCACCGTCCGGGGACGGTGCGGGGCTCCCGCGGAGTGCTTCGCAGCACGGGGCCTTACAGGCCGAGCTCGACCTCGAACTCGCCGGCCTCCAGGATCTCCTTGACCGCGACCAGGTAGCGGGCGGCGTCCGCGCCGTCCACCAGGCGGTGGTCGTAGGAGAGCGACAGGTAGGTCATGTCGCGGATGCCGATGGCGGTGCCGCCGTCGGACTCGATGACCACCGGGCGCTTCACGGTCGCGCCGATGCCCAGGATGGCGACCTGGTTCGGCGGGACGATGACGGTGTCGAACAGCGCACCGCGCGAACCGGTGTTGGAGATGGTGAAGGTCGCGCCGGACAGCTCGTCCGGGGTGATCTTGCTGTCGCGGACCTTCGAGGCCAGCTCCGCGGTCTTCTTCGAGATGCCGGCGATGTTGAGGTCGCCCGCGCCCTTGATGACCGGGGTCATCAGACCCTTCTCGGAGTCCACCGCGATACCGATGTTCTCGGTGTCGAAGTAGGTGATGGTGCCCTCGGCCTCGTTGATCCGGGCGTTGATGACCGCGTGGGCCTTCAGCGCCTGGGCGGCGGCCTTCACGAAGAACGGCATCGGGGACAGCTTCACGCCCTCGCGGGCCAGGAAGGAGTCCTTCGCCTTCGCGCGCAGCGACATGATCCGGGTGACGTCCACCTCGACCACGCTGGTCAGCTGGGCCTGCTCGTGCAGGGCCTTCAGCATGTTGTCGCCGATGACCTTGCGCATGCGGGTCATCTTGACGGTCTGGCCGCGCAGCGCGGACGGCGCGGCGGCGGCCTTCGCCGGGGCGGCGGCAGCGGGAGCGGCGGCGACCGGGGCCGGCGCGGCCTTGGCGGCCTCGGCCGCGGCGATCACGTCCTGCTTGCGGATGCGGCCGCCGACGCCGGTGCCGGCGACGGAGGCGAGCGCGACACCGTGCTCGGCGGCGAGCTTGCGCACCAGCGGGGTGACGTAGGCGTCACCGGCGTCCGCGGCCGGCGCGGCGGCGACCGGCGCGGCCGGAGCAGCCACCGGGGCCGGGGCGGCCGGAGCAGCGGGGGCGGCCGGGGCCGGAGCGGCCACCGGAGCCGGAGCGGCGGCAGCGGGCGCCGGAGCAGCCGGGGCGGCCGGAGCCGGGGCCGGGGCGGCCGGGGCAGCGGGAGCCGGGGCCGGGGCGGCGGGAGCAGCCGGAGCGGCGGCCGGGGCCGGAGCGGCCGGAGCCGAGCCCGCGGCGCCGATCAGCGCGAGCTGGCCGCCGACCTCGGCGGTCTCGTCCTCGCCGACCAGGATCTTCACCAGGGTGCCCGCCACGGGGGAGGGGATCTCGGTGTCGACCTTGTCGGTGGAGACCTCCAGCAGCGGCTCGTCGACCTCGACGGTGTCGCCCTCGGCCTTCAGCCAGCGGGTGACGGTGCCCTCGGTGACCGACTCGCCCAGCGCGGGCAGCAGCACCGGGGTGGCGTCGCCGGCCGGAGCGGCGGCGGCCGGAGCCGGAGCCGCCGGGGCCTCGGCGGCCGGGGCGGGGGCAGCGGGGGCCTCCGCCACCGGAGCGGCCGGGGCGGCGGCCGGGGCCGGAGCGGCCTCGGCGGCGGGCGCCGGGGCGGCGGCGGGGGCGCCGGAGCCGTCGTCGATGATCGCCAGCTCGGCGCCCACCTCGACGGTCTCGTCCTCGCCGACCTTGATCGAGGCCAGGACGCCGGAGGCCGGCGCCGGGATCTCGGTGTCGACCTTGTCGGTGGAGACCTCGAGCAGCGGCTCGTCGATCTCCACGCGCTCACCCTCGGCCTTCAGCCAGCGGGTGACGGTGCCTTCGGTCACGCTCTCGCCCAGCGCGGGCAGTGTTACTGAGACCGCCATGGTTCCAGCGACTCCTATCAAGTCTTGCGTACAGGAATGAACGGGGACGGGGGCGCGATCAGTCGTGCGCGTGCAGCGGCTTGCCGGCCAGCGCGAGGTGGGCCTCGCCGAGGGCCTCGGACTGGCTCGGGTGCGCGTGGATGAGCTGCGCGACCTCGGCGGGCAGGGCCTCCCAGTTGTAGATCAGCTGGGCCTCGCCGACCTGCTCGCCCATGCGGGCGCCGACCATGTGGACACCCACGACGGCGCCGTCCTTGACCTGGACCAGCTTGATCTCGCCGGCAGTCTTGAGGATCTTGCTCTTGCCGTTGCCGGCGAGGTTGTACTTGAGCGTGACGACCTTCTCCTTGCCGTACTGCTCGACGGCCTTGGCCTCGGTCAGGCCGACGGAGGCGACCTCCGGGTTGGAGTACGTCACCCGCGGGATGCCGTCGTAGTCGATCGGGACGACCTTCAGGCCGGCGATCCGCTCGGCCACCAGGATGCCCTCGGCGAAGCCGACGTGGGCCAGCTGCAGGGTCGGGACCAGGTCGCCGACGGCGGAGATGGTCGGCACGTTGGTGCGCAGGTACTCGTCGACCAGGACGTAGCCGCGGTCCATCGCGACGCCCTGCTCCTCGTAGCCCAGGCCGGCCGAGACCGGGCCGCGGCCGATCGCGACCAGCAGCACGTCGGCCTCGATGGACTTGCCGTTCTCGGTGGAGACCCGGACGCCGTTCTCGGTGTACTCCACGCCGGAGAAGCGGGACTTCAGCTCGAACTTGATGCCGCGCTTGCGGAAGGCGCGCTCCAACAGCTTGGAGGAGTTCTCGTCCTCCAGCGGCACCAGGTGCGGCAGGCCCTCGACGATGGTGACGTCGACGCCGAAGGACTTCCAGACCGAGGCGAACTCGCAGCCGATCACGCCGCCGCCGAGGATGATCGCCGACTTCGGGATGTAGTCGAGCTTCAGCGCGTGGTCGGAGGAGATGATCCGGTTGCCGTCGATGTCCAGGCCCGGGATCGAGCGCGGCACCGAGCCGGTGGCCAGGACGATGTGGCGGCCCTCGATGCGCTGGCCGTTGACGTCCACCGAGGTCTGCGAGGAGAGCTTGCCCTCGCCCTGGATGAAGGTGACCTTGCGCGAGGCGACCAGGCCCTGCAGGCCCTTGTACAGGCCGGCGACGACGTCGTCCTTGTACTTGTGGACGCCGTTGATGTCGATGCCCTGGAAGGTGGCGAGGACACCGAACTCGGCGGCTTCCTTGGTCTCGTCCGCGACCTCGGCGGCGTGCAGCAGCGCCTTGGTCGGGATGCAGCCGCGGTGCAGGCAGGTGCCGCCCAGCTCGCCCTTCTCGATCAGCGCGACGCTCAGGCCGAGCTGGGCGCCACGGAGCGCCGCGGCGTAACCGCCGCTTCCGCCTCCGAGAATGACTACGTCGAAAACGGTGCTGGCGTCGTTCGCCACGTCACGTCCTCCATGCAAAAGGTGCGGATCGCCGGGCCGGTCGCGGTCCGGTGGGTGAGTGCCCTCGTAAGGCGCCCAGTCGTGCCGGAAATACATCTTTGCACTTGTTGGCGGCAGGTGGCGTCGGCGGGTGCCCCGGGGCGCCCCCGGTGCGGCCCGCGCGTCGGCGGTATGACCCGTTCTCGGAGGTATCGTCGCAGCTCACGGCCGGGAAAACGGCAAGCGGAGGTACTCCGTCCGGGGGTCTTCGCCAGGCTGGTTCCGCCCTGCGGAATCAATTTTCGCCGGAGGCGAACACAGCCTCGAATTGGTATCGAGTGCTACCGGCTGGTAATGCGCGTGGGGCCCGGCACCCACCGGTGCCGGGCCCCACGCGTCGGATCACTTGCCCGCGGCGGTGTCCTCCGCGAAGCGGACCAGGGTGCGCACCGCGCTCGCGGTGCCGCCCTTCGGGGTGTAGCCGGACGCGCCGCCCTCGTTGAACGCCGGGCCGGCGATGTCCAGGTGCGCCCAGGAGATGCCCTCGGCGACGAACTCCTGCAGGAACAGGCCGGCCACCAGGCCGCCGCCCATCCGCTCGCCCATGTTCGCCAGGTCCGCGACGGTCGACTCGACCATGCCCTTGCGCAGGTCGGCCGGCAGCGGCATCGGCCAGGACGCCTCGCCCACCGCGCCCGCGGTCTCGTGCAGACGGGTGCGCAGCGCCTCGTCGTTGGCCATCACGCCGAAGGTGCGGGTGCCCAGCGCCAGCACCATCGCGCCGGTCAGGGTCGCCACGTCGACGATCACGTCGGGCTGCTCCTCGCCGGCCCGGACGATCGCGTCGGCCAGCACCAGCCGGCCCTCGGCGTCGGTGTTCAGCACCTCGACGGTCTTGCCGCCGTACATCCGCAGCACGTCGCCCGGACGGGTCGCCGAGCCGGACGGCATGTTCTCCGCCAGCGCCAGCCACGCCGTCACGTTGACCTGCAGGCCCAGCCGCTTGGCGGCGACCACGGCGGCGAACACCGCGGCGGCGCCCGCCATGTCGCACTTCATGGTCTCGTTGTGGCCGGCCGGCTTCAGCGAGATGCCGCCCGAGTCGTAGGTGATGCCCTTGCCGACGAAGGCCAGCGAGGCCTTCGCCTTCGGGTGGGTGTACGCCACCTTCACCAGCCGCGGCGGGTTCGCCGAGCCGACGCCCACGCCCAGGATGCCGCCGAAGCCGCCCTTGGCCAGCGCCTTCTCGTCCAGCACCTCGACCTTGAGGCCGTGCTCCTTGCCGGCCGCCTGGGCGATCGCGGCGAAGGACTTCGGGTTCAGGTCGTTCGGGGCGGTGTTGACCAGGTCGCGGGCCCGGTTCATCTCCTCGCCGATCGCCGCGGCGCGCTCCACCGCGACCTTGGCGTCCTTCGAGCCCTTGCGCTCCACCAGCAGCACCAGCTCGGCGACCGGGGCCTTGGCGACCTCGGCCTTGTAGCTGCCGAAGGAGTAGGTGCCGAGCAGGCCGCCCAGCGCGACCGCCTCGACCTCGTCGGCCGAGACCGCCGGCAGCGCCAGCGCGACCTTCTTCGAACCGGCCAGCGTGCGGGCGGCGGTGCCGGCCGCCTTGCGCAGCTCCTCGGCACCGTACGCGCCCTCGGCGGCCGCGCCCAGGCCCACGGCCAGCACCAGCGGCGCCTTGGCGCCGGCCGGAGCGGGAAGCTTGACCGCCTCACCCTCGGCACCGGTGGCGCCCAGGGTGGTGAGGACCTCGGCCAGCTTGCCCTCGAACGCCTCGACGACCGCCTCGGCGCCCGGAGCGACGACCAGGCCCTTGGGCCCCTTCGCCACACCGATCACCAGGGCATCCGCACGCAGGCTCACGGCGGAGGAGGTGCTCACAGACAGTGCAGTCACGACAAATGCGTCCTGTTCTTTTCGCGGTCCACAGCCGGTGACGGCTCCGTTGCCGACCGGCAAAACCCAGGCAGACTCCGCGGCGAAACGGGGCGCAGGGCCAGGGTGCTCACCGCATGGTAGTCCGCATATTGGGATCGCGCCGCCCCGCCTGCCCCGTGCACGAACCGCCGCGAACCGTGACGGTGCGTGAGTTCGCGTACGGGAACAGGGCGGACGCCCGCTCACACCAGCGCGAGCGCCACCAGCGCCGCGGTCGCCGAGGTCTCCACCAGCGCACCCAGCACGTCCCCGGTCACCCCGCCGAACCGCCGCACGCACCGCCGCAGCAGGGCCCCCGCGGCGAGCACCCCGCACAGCACCGCCACCCCCGACTGCCAGCGCACCGCCGCCGCCACCGCGGCCACCAGCACCGTCACCGCCACCGCCACCGCCGGCCGCACGGTGGCCGCCACCATCGCCCCCAGCCCGCCCGGCCGGGCCGCCGGCACCGACCGCAGGCACCCCCACGCCAACGCCGCCCGCCCCGCCACCGCGGCCACCACCGCCGCCAGCGCACCGCGCACCGGCGACACCGCGAACTGCCCGGCCAGTGCCGCGACCTGGGCGAGCATCAGCAGCAGCAGCGTCAGCACGCCGAACGGGCCGATGTCCGACTGCTTCATGATCCGCAACGCGTCCCCGGCCGGCTTCCCGCTGCCCAGCCCGTCCGCGACGTCCGCCACCCCGTCCAGGTGCAGCCCCCGGGTCAGCACCGCACCCACCGCGACCACCGCCACCCCGCTGAGCAACGCCCCGCCCCGCCACGCGACCAGCGCCCCCGCGCCC
>NZ_JOGH01000038.1:0-53862 GCF_000721345.1 Kitasatospora sp. NRRL B-11411
GCCTCCCCCTCCACTTCCGCGGCCTCGCCCGCGCCTACGCCCGCGCCGTCCACGACCTCAACACCGACATGGCCGGCCAACCCGGCTGGCACCCCCTCCCCCGCCGCATGGAACCCCTCCGCCGCGCCGTCCAGCCCCGGCCCGACGACCCCACCGCCAGCCTGCCGACTCGAAACAGCGCGCTCCCCTCCCCTCCGGACACCTCACGGCCCTGGGAGTCGAGCCCTGCGGGCCGGAGGGAACCCGGCCATCGGACGCAACCACGATGACCGATCGGCGAAGTCGTCGAGGGCCGTGTGCCACAGCGGCCGGCCCTCGAACGCGAGGAGCGTGCCCGTAGCTGGCCGAGGTAGGTCGGCTCGGACAGCCCGGGAGCCAGCCGCGCAGCCGCCGTGGCCCCCGGCCCGCAGGAGGTCCAGCCGTGGTGGAGCGGGCCGCTCAGGGCAGTCGGCCGCCGTAGAACGGGCCGTAGTAGAGGGCGAGTTCGGCCCGCAGGTCGAGGTCGGTGTGCTGTTCGGCCCGCACCAGCGGCGGGGCGGCGCCGATCTCCTCCTTGGTGCGGTCGACCCGGACGGTGCGCCGTTCCAGGTCGACCTCACGGACCGTCACGGCGGGCAGCAGGACCCGGTGGTGGAAGATCCACGGGGCGGTGTCGACCACCAGGTACTGCGGCCCGAAGTCCTCGGCCATCCGGTCCACCTTGCCGATCGGCCCGTCCTCGGCCTCCACGTGGAACCCGACCAGGTCGGTCCCCACCCGGTGCCCGGACGCGTCCCGGTAGGTCCACAGGTCGACGTCGTGGCGCTGCTCGCTCATGCTCGTCCCTCCGTTCGGGCGGCCCCGGCGGGGCGGGCGTTCCACCCCGGCCGCTCGGGGCGGTTGCCCGGTGGCGGCCGGTCCATGCTGGTGGCCGACGGGCGGGAATCCGGTGGGCCGCGGCAGGCATCAGTGGCGGGCGGCGGGGCAAGCGGGTGGCGCGGCGACGTCGGGCCGCGCATCCCCGAGACGAGGAGGAACCATGTCGATCCTTTGGGCGATCATCGCCGGTCTGGTCATCGGTCTGCTGGCGAAGCTGGTCATCCCCGGCCGGCAGCCGATTCCGCTGTGGCTCACCGTCCTGCTGGGCATCGTCGGCGGGATCATCGGCAACTTCCTGGCAAGCGCGTTCGGCGTCGCGGACACCGACGGCGTCGACTGGATCCGGCACTTCTTCCAGATCGGCGCGGCCGCCGTGCTGATCATGCTGGTGACCCCGTTCTGGTCGCGCCGGCGCGTGTGACGCCGCGGCACCGGACGCCGCCCGCCCCCGCGTTCGGGGAGCACCGGGACGGCCCGCCCGCCGACGGACCAGGGGTGGCGGCACCGACCACCCCGTCGGGTCCGACCCGGGCGGCCGTCCCGGTGCTGTGCGCGGTGCCCGGGACGCTCTCGGGGGCGCTGCGCGGGACGGCCGGGCTGCCGGCGGACCCGCTGGTGCCGGAGGAGGACGCGGTCGAGGGGTTCGGCGCCCCCGGCGAGCCCCACCACCAGGCTGGGCCACCAGGGCCGGGCCCGGCTGCGCCACGGGGGCGAGGAGGGGCGGCTGTACGGCCGCGTCCACGACCAGGAGGAGTGGTTCCCGGACGACTTCCCGGCGGAGCCGGTCACCCGCCTGCCGCCGGGCCTCTTCTCCGCCGGGGGCCGGGGGCTACTCCACGGTGACGCTCTTGGCCAGGTTGCGCGGCTTGTCGACGTCCCGGCCGAGGGCCACCGCGGCGTGGTAGGCGAGGAGTTGGAGCGGGATGTTGAGCAGCAGCGGGTCGAGTTCGGGCTCGCTCTTGGGGACGACCAGGCAGTGGTCGGCGAGCTTGGCCTCGACCTGGCGGTGGGCGACGGCCAGCACCCGGCCCTCGCGGGCCTTGATCTCGCCGAGCGCGGTGAGGTTCTTGTCGAGCAGTTCGTCGTCGGGGACGAGGGCGACGGTCGGCAGCTCGGGGGAGATCAGCGCGAGCGGGCCGTGCTTGAGCTCGCTGGCCGGGTACGCCTCGGCGTGGACGTAGGAGATCTCCTTGAGCTTCTGCGCGCCCTCCCGGGCCACGGGGTAGCCGCGGACCCGGCCGATGAACATCATGCCCTGGCTGTCGGCGTACGCGGCGGCCAGCTTCTCGATCTCGGCCTGCTGCCCGAGCACCTCGCGGATCTGGTCGGGCAGCGCCTTGAGCCCGGCGACGATCCGGCGCCCGTCGGCGGGCGAGAGGTCGTGGATGCGGCCGAAGTGCAGGGCGAGCAGCGCGAAGGCGACCACGGTGGAGGTGAACGCCTTGGTGGAGGCGACCGAGATCTCCGGGCCGGCGTGCAGGTAGATGCCGCCGTCGCACTCGCGGGCGATCGCCGAGCCGACGGTGTTGACCACGCCGAGGACCCGGCCGCCCTTGCGCTTGACCTCCTGGACGGCGGCCAGCGTGTCGTAGGTCTCGCCGGACTGGCTGACCGCGACGTACAGGGTGTCGGCCTCGATGACGGGGTTGCGGTAGCGGAACTCGGAGGCGGGCTCGGAGTGGGCGGGGATCCGGGCCAGCTCCTCGATCAGCTGGGCGCCCATCTCGCCCGCGTAGTAGGCGGATCCGCAGCCGAGGATCTTCACCCGGCGGATCTCGCGCAGCTCCCGGGCGTCCAGGTTGAGGCCGCCGAGGTGCGCGGTGGCGAAGCGCTCGTCGAGCCGGCCGGAGAGGGTGCGCTCGACGGCGCCGGGCTGCTCGTGGATCTCCTTGAGCAGGTAGTGCGCGTAGCCGCCGGTGTCGTAGGAGCCGACCTCCCAGTCCACGGTGGAGGGCTGCCGGGTGACGGTGCGGGCGTCCTCGGTGAAGGTGCGGAAGCCGTCGGCGCGGACGGTGGCGAGCTCGCCGTCCTCCAGGTGGACGACCTGCCGGGTGTAGCGGACCAGGGCGGAGACGTCGGAGGCGGCGAACATCTCCTTCTCGCCGATGCCGAGCACGATCGGGCTGCCGTTGCGGGCCACCACGATCCGGTCGGGCTGCTCGGCGTCCAGCACCGCGATGCCGTAGGTGCCGACGACCAGCTTGAGGGCGGCGCGCACCGCGTCCTCCAGTTCGCCGCCCTCGGCGCGGTGGGCGGCGACCAGGTGGGCGAGGACCTCGGTGTCGGTCTCGGAGCGGAAGAGCGCGCCGTCGGCGGCGAGCTTGGCGCGCAGCTCGTCGGCGTTCTCGATGATGCCGTTGTGGACGACGGCGATCCGGCCCTCGTTGTCGGTGTGCGGGTGGGCGTTGGCGTCGGAGGGGACGCCGTGGGTGGCCCAGCGGGTGTGGCCGATGCCGACGGAGCCCTTGAAGCGGGCGGGCAGCGCGGCGGCCAGGTCGGCGACCCGGCCCTTGGTCTTGCAGACCCGCAGCCTGGCCGGGGCGGACTTGGTCGCGGGGGCGACCACCGCGACGCCCGCCGAGTCGTAGCCCCGGTACTCCAGCCGCTGGAGCCCCTCCAGCAGGATGGGGGACGCGTCCTTGGGGCCGATGTAGGCCACGATTCCGCACATGACGTGGGCTCCTGTCAGTCGTGAGAAGGCGGTGGGGCCGGTCCGTCAGCCGTAGACCATCCGCCGCAGCTGGCGCACCGTCAACTGCGGGGCGGCCACCCGGCGGGCGGCCAGCTCCCCGCCGAGGCGGGCGAAGATCCGGTCGTTGGTCAGCCCCCGGGCCTGGAGCTCACCGTGGCGGCGGCGGACGTACTCCTCGGTGGTCTCCGCGAAGTACGCCAGCACCTCCGCGACGACCCGCGCGGCCTCCCCCGGGGCCAGCGCAGTGGTCCTGGCGAGGTGGGCCAGCAGGTCCTCATGAGGGTGCGGTGAGGCAGGCACGGATCGGGAGCCTAGGCGTGAAGTGTCCATTTGCCAAAGATCCTGCCCGAATTCGGGCAGGATCACCAGCCATGACGGCGGTCGGGGCCGCGCGCGGGGGCGCCCCTATGATGTGGGCCGTTCGTTGAAGGACGGTGCGCGGACGGCACGCGGACGGTGTTCGGGTGATCGTGGGGGCCTTCCGATCCCGTCGGCGGTGTCCCTGCCCGGGTTTCCGGCGGTCACCCCGCAGGATGGGCCGTGTACTGTCCGTGTCGATCACAGGGGGAACGTCCGTCATGCAACCGCGCGTGTTCGCCGTCGTCACCGCCGTCCTGCTGGCCGTCCTCGGCCTCGGGTCGGTCATGGTGACCGACTGGACGCCGAAGTCCGCCACCGCGGCCGCCGCGGCCGACCCCGGCGGCCCGCGCCCCGGCGCCGCGCCGGACGCCGCCGCGTCCCCCTCCCCCACCGGCGACCCGGCGGTGTGGACCCGCTCCACCCTGCGCAACAAGCTGATGACCGAGATGGCCGCCACCGACCCGGGGGTGGCGCTCGCCGACCTGGACAAGATCTCCAAGGACAAGCCGTACACGGTGCGGTTCTGCCACCCGATCGCGCACGAGCTCGGGCACGCCGCCGTGGAGCGCTACCACCAGGACTTCCAGAAGGTGATCTCCTTCCCGCACGAGACCTGCGCGGCGGGCTACCTGCACGGCGCGGTCGAGGAGATGCTCGCCAACTCCAAGGACCCGCAGAGCGACATCCTCACCCTGTGCGCCCCGGCCAACACCGGCCCGTGCATCCACGGCGTCGGCCACGGCATCATGTTCGTCACCAAGCAGGACATCCCGGCCGCCCGCGCGCTGTGCGACAAGTTCCCCAGCCAGAGCCGCCGGATCACCTGCTCCGAGGGCGTCTTCATGCAGCTGTTCGCACCCGACGAGGAGGACGAGAAGGCCAAGGCCAACCTCCCCGCCGACAAGCTCGCCGCCGAACCGCTCTACCCGTGCCCGGAGCAGCCCGCCCTCTACCAGTCGGCCTGCTTCTTCTACGCGCCGACCTTCTTCCTCTCCTCGCACGACTACGCCAACCACCCCGAGGCGTTCGCCCAGGCCCTCCAGTGGTGCCTGAACGGGCAGGCCAGTGGAGGCGCCGAGGACTGCTCGCGGGGCGCCGGCTCGCGCACCATGAAGTACAACCTGGACCGCCCCGACTGGGCCGCCCAGCAGTGCGCCACCCCCAAGGACGGCTGGCAGCGCAAGGCCTGCACCCAGGGCCTGGTCAGCTACTACACCGTCAACGACACCACCGCGGGCGCCGCCGGCCGCCTGTGCGCCCAGATCAGCAACAAGGAGATCCAGGGCTACTGCCGCTCGGCCGGCGGCCTGTCCAGCACCCTGGACTGACCCCCGGCCCTCCCGCGGGCGGGCGGCGGTCCGACCCCGCCCACCTGCGCATACGATGCCCGGTGTGAACGACGACTTCCGCGGGGCCGCACGGGCGGCCGCAGACCTGGTGGCCGACTACCTCGACGCGGTGCCCGACCGCCCGGTGTGGCAGCCGATGGACCCGGCGGAGCGGGCCGCGCTGCTCGACCTCCCGCTGCCCGAGCACGGCACCGACCTGGCCGGGCTGCTGGAGGCCGTCGAGCAGCGGATCATGCCGCACCCGATGGGCAACGGGAGCCCGCGCTTCTTCGGCTGGGTGAACTCCGCCCCGCAGCCCGCCGGGGTGCTCGCCACCCTGGCCGCGAGCGCGATGAACCCCAGCTCGGCCGGCGGCGACCACGCCGACGTGCACCTGGAGCGCGCCGTGGTGCGCTGGATCGCCGAACTGGTCGGCTTCCCGCACCCGCCCGGCGGCGGCATCCTCACCTCCGGCACCTCGATGGCCACCATCGTCTGCCTGGCCGCGGCCCGCGGCCGGGCCGCCCGCAAGGCCGGCTGGGACGTCCGCGAGGACGGCCTGGCCGGGATGCCGCCGCTGGTCGGCTACGTCACCGGCGAGGCGCACAGCTGCGTGCGCAAGGCCGCCGAACTGCTCGGCCTGGGCTCCAGGCACCTGCGCACCGTCGCCTCCGACGCCGACGGCCACCTCGTGCTGGACGCGCTGGCGGCCGCGATCGCCGAGGACCGGGCGGCCGGGCGGCTGCCGTTCCTGGTGGTCGCCTCCGCGGGCACCGTCGGCACCGGCGCCGTCGACCCGTTCGAACCGATCGCGGACCTGGCCGAGCGCGAGGGCCTGTGGTTCCACGTCGACGGCGCCTACGGCGCGTTCGGCGTCCTGGACCCGGCGATCGCGCACCGCTACGCGGGCATGGACCGGGCCGACTCGCTGGCCCTGGACCCGCACAAGTGGCTGGGCGTGCCGGTCGACTGCGGCTGCGCGCTGGTGCGCGACGCCGAGGAGCTGCGCGGCACCTTCAGCCTCGTCCCCTCCTACCTGCGCGACGACGCGGCCGGCGACCTCGGCTGGTTCTCCGAGTACGGCACCGAGCAGACCCGCCCGTTCCGCTCGCTGAAGGTCTGGGCGTCCATCGCCCACCGCGGCCGCGCCGGCGTCGCCCGGGACGTCGCGCACTGCACCGCGCAGGCCCGGCAGCTGGGCCAATGGATCGAGCAGGACCCGGAGTTGGAGCTCGTCGCACCCGTCGAGACCTCCATCGTCGCCTTCCGCCACCGCCCGGCCGGGCTCGACGAGGCGGGCCTGCAGAAGCTCAACTCGCTGCTCCCGGTGGCCGTCCAGCAGCGCGGGGAGGTCTTCGTCACCGGCGCGGTGTACCGCGGCCGGGAGGTGCTCCGGGCCTGCCTGCTGAACGCCGCCACCACCGAGGCGGACCTGCGGCTGCTGCTGGACGAGGTGAAGTCCGCCGGAGCGGAACTCCTGGACCGGTGCCGTACGTCCAACTGATCGCGGGCGCGGATCAGCGCCGATCCGACGGGGGCCCGCGGAGACATTTACCGTCAGGTCACGGGGGATTCGTGATCGTGAAACAGCGGAGCGCCACCATGCAGGCATGGACACCATGGCGTACACCCAGCACAGAGTCACCGACGACAAGCAGCAGCGGCGGCGGAGCCGGGGGCACCGCTGGCGCAAGGAGACGGTCGAGCTCGCGGCGGTCTTCGCCGCCGTCGCGGCCGCCGACCTGGTCGCCAACGTCGTCGTGCACGGCCACGACGGGCCGGTGCTGCTGGCCGCCTCCGCAGCGGCCATGCTCGCCACCGCGCTGTTCCGCGGCTGGCTCGCCCACCGGCACCCGACCGGGCCGCCCGGGGCCACCGCCCCGCCGGGAGCGGACGCACCGCCGGGCGGCGGCGCGATGAACGCACCGGAGGAGCCGACCGCCCTGTGGCGGCTGCGCACCAGCGTCTCCGACGCCCCCGGCAGCCTGGCCCGGGTGTGCACGGCACTGGCCGGCCTGCGGGTCAACATCGTCTCCATGCAGGCCCACCCGCTGCCCGACTGCACCGTCGACGAGTTCATCCTCCGCACCCCGGCCGCGCTGCCCCGCACCGAGCTCGCCGCGGCCGTCGCCGCCGCCGGCGGCTGGGACATCTGGACCGACCGGGCCGACGCCCACGAACTCGTCGACGTCCCCCGCCAGGTCCTCGCCCTGGCCACCCGCACCGCCCTGGACGCCGCCGAACTCCCGGTCGCCCTGCGCCAGTTGTTCGGCCGCGCGACGATCCGGCAGTACCCCGGCCGCGGCGACGACACCCCGGCCGGCCTGGCCGGGCACCTGATGCGGCTGCCGCTGCCCGGCGGCGACCTGCTCGAACTCTCCCGCCCGCACCTGCCGTTCACGCCCACCGAGTTCGCCCGGGCCCGCGCCCTGGTCGAGCTGGACACCGTCCTCGGCCCGCGCGTCCCGGCCGTCGCCGCCCGGATCAGCCACCAGGACGACGAGCTCACCGTCCGCCGGGCCACCCCCGGGGACAAGCCCGCCGCGCTGGCCATGCACGCCCGCTGCTCCGCGGAGTCGCTGCGCCGCCGCTACCACGGCCCGGTCAAGGACGCCGACCGCTACCTCGACCACCTGCTCGACCCCCGGCACGGCCAGACCCTGGCCGTGGAGACCGCGCACGGCCGCCTGGTCGCCCTGGCCCACCTGATGTGGGACGACGAGGGCGCCGAGATCGCCCTGCTGGTCGAGGACGCCTGGCAGCGCCGCGGCCTGGGCGTCGACCTGGTGCGCCGGATGGCCGCGCTCGCCCTGGAGGCGGGCGTGCGCACCGTCTACGCCGTCACCACCTCGGCCAACACCGGCCTGATCTCCACCATGCGCCGGCTCCGCGCCCCGCTCGACTACCAGGTCGAGGACGGCACCCTGGTGATCACCGCCCACCTCGCCGAGGCCGCCGAGAAGCTCCCCGCCCCCTGGCCCGCCCGCTGAACCGCTCCGCCCGGGAGGGCCGCTCGCGCTGCCGAAGGGCTGAGCCGGGCACCGAAGGTTGTCGCCCCTGCTCAAGTGTGCGGGCGGGAGTCGGTAGGCTGAGCCCGTCCCCGCCGCCCGCGGGCCGTCGAACGGCCAGGGCGGTGCCGCAGCAAGGAGGAACCCCTGAGCATGCCAGGCACCGATTCGGAAGCCGCGCGCGACGCCTCGCTGCCCGCCCGCGCAAAGATCGCTGTGACGGCCGGCAAGATGGCCGCCGCGCTGTCCCAGAAGGCCGGGCGCGGCAGTGGCTCGGTGATCGGCGGCAAGGTCGCGCTCAAGCTCGACCCGGACCTGCTGGCGACCCTCGCCGAGCACCTGGAGGTGGTCCTGGTCAGCGCCACCAACGGCAAGACCACCACCACCCGGCTGATCGCCGAGGCGCTGCGGGCGGCCGGCCCGGTGGTCTCCAACGCGCTGGGCGCGAACATGCCCGCCGGCATCACCGGCGCGCTGGCCGGCGGCACCGGCGCCCGGTTCGGCGTCATCGAGGTGGACGAGAAGTACCTGCCGATGGTCGCCCGGGACACCCGGCCGAAGGCCATAGCGCTGCTGAACCTCTCCCGCGACCAGCTGGACCGCGCCGCCGAGACCCGGATGATGGCCGAGAAGTGGCGCGAGGGGCTCAAGGACACCGACGCGGTGATCATCGCCAACGCGGACGACCCGCTGGTGACCTGGGCCGCCTCGTCCTGCAAGAAGGTGGTCTGGGTGGCCGCCGGGCAGGCGTGGAAGGAGGACGCCTGGTCGTGCCCGTCCTGCGGCGGCGTGATGCAGCGCCCGGGCGACGACTGGTTCTGCGGCGAGTGCGGCTTCCGCCGCCCGAACCCGCACTGGGCGCTCCAGGGCACCCACGTGATCGACCCGCACCGCGGCGCCTGGCCGATCCAGCTCCAGCTGCCGGGCCGCGCCAACCTGGCGAACGCCACCAGCTCGGCCGCCGTCGCGGCGGTCTTCGGGGTGGCCCCGCAGGTCGCGCTGCAGCGGATGCAGTCGGTGGCCGCGGTGGCCGGCCGCTACGACGTGGTGCAGTACCGCGGCCGGGACATCCGGCTGCTGCTGGCGAAGAACCCGGCCGGCTGGCTGGAGACCTTCTCGCTGATCGACGGCCCGCCCGCGCCGGTGGTCCTGTCGGTGAACGCGATGGACGCCGACGGCACCGACACCTCCTGGCTGTGGGACGTCGACTACGAGCGCCTGGCCGGGCACCCGATCTACGTGATGGGCCAGCGCAAGCTCGACCTCGCGGTCCGCCTGGAGGTCGCCGACCTGCAGTTCGAGGTGGTCGACTCGCTCGCCCAGGCGGTGGACGCCGCCCCGGGCGGCCGGATCGAGGCCATCGCCAACTACACCGCCTTCCAGCAGCTGCGCAAGGCCGTGGTGTCCTGATGAGCGATCAGTACTACGGCGGACAGCAGCAGTTCGGCGACCAGGGCGGCTACGGACAGCAGCAGCCCTACGGCGGGCAGCCGTCCTACGAGCAGCAGCAGTACGACCCGCAGCAGCAACAGCAGCAGTACGGCCAGTACGAGCAGCAGCAGGCGTACGGCGAGCCGCAGCAGCACCAGCAGTACGGCGGGGACGCTCCGCAGCAGCCCGCGCCCCAGCAGCAGTTCGGGAGGTCTTCGAGGATGAGCGAGAGCAGCCTTCGGGTGGTCTGGGTGTACCCGGACCTGCTGTCGACGTACGGCGACCGCGGCAACGCGCTGGTGGTGGAGCGGCGGGCCCGGCAGCGCGGCCTCGGGGTGCAGCGGATCGACGTGCGCTCCGACCAGTCGGTGCCGACCAGCGGCGACATCTACCTGATCGGCGGCGGCGAGGACCGTCCGCAGCGCCTGGCCGCGGAGCGGCTGCGCAACGACGGCGGGCTGGTCCGGGCGGCCGAGAACGGCGCGATCATCTTCTCGGTCTGCGCGGGCTTCCAGATCCTGGGCCACGAGTTCGTCAACGACCTCGGCGAGCGCGAGGCGGGCCTGGGCCTGCTGGACGTGTGGACGGTCCGCGGCGAGGGCGCGCGCTGCGTGGGCGACGTGCTGGCGGACGTCAGCCCGCAGCTCAACCTGCCGCAGCTGACCGGCTTCGAGAACCACCAGGGCGTCACCCACCTCGGCGAGGGCGTCAGCCCGTTCGCCACCGTGCAGGTCGGCCGGGGCAACGGCACCGGCGACGGCACCGAGGGCGCCTGGCGCGACACCGTGTTCGGCACCTACCTGCACGGCCCGGTGATGGCC
Source organism: Kitasatospora sp. NRRL B-11411 (assembly GCF_000721345.1). Taxonomy (NCBI): domain Bacteria; kingdom Bacillati; phylum Actinomycetota; class Actinomycetes; order Kitasatosporales; family Streptomycetaceae; genus Kitasatospora; species Kitasatospora sp. NRRL B-11411. Next base: position 10,499 of record NZ_JOGH01000038.1, read on the forward strand.
CGCAACCCCGCCGTCGCCGACATGCTGATCAAGCTGGCGCTGGACGTGAACGCGCTGCCGCCGGCCGACACCACCTGGTACGACGCGCTGCGCGCGGAGCGGATCGCCGCGGCCCGCCCCGCGTAGCGCCGGAGCGGCCCCGCTGCGCGTTCATCCACGCGTAAGCCGAGGTCACGACGGTGGACGGCTGACCGCCATGTGGTCAGCCTTCCCGTCGCGGGACAACTTCATAGGAGAATAGGAGAGCCCGGGCGCAACACCCTCCTCGGCGGTCGGGTCGCAGTTACGTGTGGTGCGTCGAGGAAGCCGCCCCCGCGTCGGTTTCGGCTCGGCCGGACGCAGGAACCGTATGCTGTGCAGCAGGTCAGTTTCGGGCGACATGTCCGATTCCCACCCACCAGTCCGGCCGTCCGATCCTGCTCGGGAGTTGGCAAAGCAATGCGTATTGGTGTCCTGACCAGCGGCGGTGACTGCCCCGGCCTGAACGCCGTCATCCGTTCCGTGGTCCACCGGGGGGTGGTCGACCACGGCGACGAGATCATCGGCTTCGAGGACGGCTGGCGCGGTCTTCTGGAGGGCGTGCACCGTCCGCTGACGCTCGACTCGGTGAGCGGCATCCTCGCCCAGGGCGGCACGATCCTCGGCTCCTCCCGGGTGCAGCCCAGCCACCTGCGCGACGGCGTGGAGCGCGCCAAGCAGCACTGTGCGGACCTTGGCATCGACGCGGTCATCCCGATCGGCGGCGAGGGCACCCTGAAGGCCGCGAAGCTGATGAGCGACGCGGGCCTGCCGGTCGTCGGCGTGCCGAAGACCATCGACAACGACATCGCCTGCACCGACGTCACCTTCGGCTTCGACACCGCCGTCTCGGTGGCCACCGAGGCGCTCGACCGGCTGAAGACCACCGCCGAGTCGCACCAGCGCGTCATGGTCGTCGAGGTGATGGGCCGGCACACCGGCTGGATCGCGCTGAACGCGGGCATGGCGGCCGGTGCGCACGCCATCATCGTGCCGGAGCGCCCGTTCCACATCGACAAGCTGACCGAGGTCGTGCGCGAGCGCTTCGACCGGCAGAAGAAGTTCGCCATCGTGGTCTGCGCCGAGGGCGCCAAGCCCGAACCCGGCACCATGCCGTGGGAGGAGGGCACCAAGGACATGTACGGCCACGAGCGGTTCACCGGCATCGCCACCCAGCTCTCCCGCGAGCTGGAGCACCGCCTCGGCAAGGAGGCCCGACCGGTCATCCTCGGCCACACCCAGCGCGGCGGCACCCCCACCGCGTACGACCGCGTCCTGGCCACCCGCTTCGGCTGGCACGCCGTCGAGGCCGCCCACAAGGGCGCCTTCGGCCACATCACCGCGCTGCAGGGCACCGAGATCAAGCTGGTGCCGCTGGGCGAGGCCGTCGCCGAGCTGAAGACCGTCCCGGCCGAGCGCTACAAGGAGGCCGAGACCGTCGTCTGACGGCCCCTCGCCCCGCCCCGGGGGCGCGTCGCGGCCCGCCCGCCCGCGCCCCCGGCGATAGCCTCGGCGCATGGAGATCCTCGCGTACGGCGTCCAAGCAGACGAGCAGCCCCTCCTGGAGAAGGCCTTCGCCGGCCGGCACGCCCTGCGGACCCTGGCCGTGTTCCTCAACCGCGACACCGCACCCCTCGCCGCCGGCTACCCCGCCGTCAGCACCAGCGTCAACGCCGAACTCGACGCCGGCACCCTCGCCGTCCTCGCCGCCGGCGGCACGGAGCTGATCGCCCAGCGCTCCACCGGCTTCAACAACATCGACCTCGACGCCGCCGCCGAACTCGGCCTCACCGTCGCCCGGGTCTCCCACTACAGCCCCTACGCGGTCGCCGAACACGCCTGGGCCCTCGCCCTCGCCGTCAACCGCCGGCTCACCCGCGCCGCCAACCGCTCCCGCGAGTTCGACTTCCGCCTCGACGGCCTCCTCGGCCGCGACATCCACGGCATGACCGTCGGCGTCATCGGCACCGGCAAGATCGGCGAGTGCTTCGCCCGGATCGCCGCCGGCTTCGGCACCCGCCTGCTCGGCTGGGACATCGCCGAGAACCCGGCCTGCCTCGACCTCGGCATGACCTACACCGAACTGCCCGAACTCCTCTCCCAGGCCGACCTGATCAGCCTCCACGTCCCCCTCCTCCCCAGCACCCACCACCTGATCGACACCGCCGCCCTCGCCCGGATGAAGGACGACGCGATCCTCGTCAACTCCAGCCGCGGCGGCCTCGTCGACAGCGCCGCCCTCGTCGAGACCCTGCGCGCCGGCCGCCTCTCCGGCGTCGGCCTCGACGTCTACGAGGAGGAGACCGGCGTCTTCTTCACCGACCAGTCCATCCAGGGCATCACCGACGACACCCTCGCCCGCCTCGTCACCTTCCCCCAGGTCCTGGTCACCTCCCACCAGGCCTACTACACCCGCACCGCCGTCGGCCAGATCATCGACACCACCGCCCGCAACATCGACGACTACGCGGCGGGGCGCACCAACGAGAACACCCTGGTGCCGAAGGGCTGACGCCCCGGCGGGACTTCCGGTGCCGGCGGAGAACCCGCGCGGACGGCCCCGCATACTGGAGACCCGCACGCCGGCCGGACCCAGGAGCACCGTGGCCACGCACGCCGAACTGACCGAACTCTTCGGAACCGAAGGGATCGTGACCGTCCCGCGGGCCGAGGCGGCTGCCAACGGCGTGCCCGAGGCGGACGCCCGGGTGCTCGCCGAGGTCGGGCTGCCGGCCGAGCTCAGCGTCGTCTTCAGCCTGGCCGCCCCGGGAGGGCCCGAGGCGTTCACCCTCGTGCCGGTGGACACCGGCGACAGCGTCGTCAAGGTGCTGTGCCTCGGCGGCCCCACCGGCAACCGCGAGATGCGCTACTGCCTCGACCTCGAGGACGGCTACGTCATCCTGCTCACCCTCGGGGACCAGCCGGGCGCCGAGATCGTCAACACCACGCTGGACGACTTCGTCGAGTTCCTGTACCGGTTCGGGCTGCGCTTCGGGCACGTCGGCGCGGTCGGCGACCGGCAGGCCGACGAGTACACCGAGCAGCTCCGCGCGTACCTCGAAGCCCGCGACCCGCAGGCGTTCGCCGAGGAGGACTGCTGGTGGAGCATGGTCTTCGACCGTCTGCTGGGCAAGGAGTTCTGACCGGGACGCTCCCGCCGCCGGGGGCGCCCGGCGGGGCGCGGTAAGCGGCGCTTAGGCTGGGGGCCGAACGAAACCGGTCCAAAGCGGACCGGGCCACACCGGGTCGGGTCGGGCTGCCGCGCGTGCGGCGGGCCGGGCGGCATGGACGAAAGCGGGGCCGCCCGATGGGCGACGGCATGGCGGGGATGCACCACCACGGAGGGGGACCACTTCCCCCCTTCTCCTTCTCCCGTGCGCTGGAGTGGTCGCCGGACTGGCCCTACCTGGTGTTCTGCCTGCTGGCCCTCGGCCTGTACCTGGCGGGGGCGGTCCGGTTGTGGCGGCGCGGCGACAAGTGGCCGGTCGGCCGGGTGGTCGCCTGGACGGCCGGGGTCGGCACGGTGCTGCTGGTCACCAACACCGGGCTGAACGACTACGGCATGGTGCTGTTCAGCGCGCACATGATGCAGCACATGGTGCTGTCCATGCTGTCGCCGATCCTGCTGCTGCTCGGCGCCCCGATCACGCTGTCGCTGCGCGCCCTGCGCCCGGCCCGCAAGGGCAGCGGCAAGGGGCCGCGCGAGCTGCTGGTGGCCCTGCTGCACTCGACCTACGTGCGGATCGTCTCGCACCCGGCGTTCACCATCCCGGCGTTCATCGCCAGCCTGTACGTGCTGTACTTCACGCCGCTGTTCGACTTCCTGATGCAGTACCGGATCGGGCACCTGGCGATGATGCTGCACTTCCTGGCCGTCGGCCTGCTGTTCTTCTGGCCGATCATGGGCGTCGACCCGGGCCCGCACCGCCCCGGCTTCGTGATGCGGATCATCGAGCTGTTCATGGGGATGCCGTTCCACGCGTTCTTCGGCGTCGCGGTGATGATGGCCTCCGGGCAGCTGGTGTCCACCTTCACCTCCGAGATGGCGCCGCTGGGCACCAACCTGCACGACGACCAGCAGTTGGCGGGCGGCATCACCTGGGCGTTCGGCGAGATCCCGACCGCGATCGTGCTGATCGCGCTGACCCTGCAGTGGGCCAAGTCCGAGGAGCGGCAGGCCCGCCGCCGGGACCGGGCCGCCGACCGGGACGGCGACGCCGAGCTGGAGGCGTACAACCGGTACCTGGCCTCGCTGGAGCGGGGCGCCAACCGCGCCGCCGGCTGAGCCCCTCGCGGCGGCAGCGCACCGCACCGCCCGGAACGGGACTTCCCGTTCCGGGCGGTTCGCGTTTGCGGGGGCCGTCAGCCGATGCCCTGGCGGTCGGGGGTCAGCGCGAACAGGCGGTTGTCCTCGTCGCGGACGGCGGCGGCGACGGCCCGTTCCAGGAGCGCGCGTTGGAGCAGCAGCGGGGCGCGGCGGGGTTCGGGGGTGATCCGCAGCAGGTCGTCGAGGGCGGCGGTGAGGCGGCGGGTGACCTGGGGCTGGCCGGCGCCGCAGATCCGGATCTCGGTGAACGCCAGGTCGACGGTGGCCTCCCAGCCCGGCACCGGCTGGACCAGCCGCACCGCGCCGTCCTTGTCGCGGTGGCGCAGCTCGCCGAGGTGGACGGGGGCGAGGACGGCCAGCAGCTGGTGGATCCGGTCGACGGCCTGGACGGCGGTGGTGGGGTCGTTGACGGCCGGGGAGAGCGCCCGGATGGCGATGTCGACGAGCTGGCGGAAGCCGAAGCTGAGGTCCTGGTGCATGGTGCGGTCGACGCCGACGTTCAGCGCGGTGGTGATCCGGCGCGGCCGGGGCGGGGTGCCGCCGACCACGACCACGGTGGGGGTGCCGGGGGCGATGAAGTCGCCGATCCGGGGCACCTGGTGCAGCACCGTGCCGTGCCGCCGGGCGACCCGGATCAGCCACCGGATGTTGACGTCCCGCAGGACGCCGCCGCGGCCCTCGTGCAGCAGGGTCGGGCCCTGCGGCGGCGTGCCGGGCGCAGGGCCGACCTCGGGGGCCAGCCAGCGGTAGTCCTGCAGCACCTGGAGGGACTCCCGGGTGACCCGGTCGATCACGTGCGGCACCCGCAGCAGGCGCAGCGTCGCCTGCACGTACAGCACGAACAGCGCCAGGCTGAGCATCACCATGGCGAGCGCGACGACCGTGGAGACGATCGGGACGGAGACGGCGCGGGACGGGTCGGCGGTGTCGTCGTAGCCGAGCTGGACGAGCAGGGTGTAGACGAAGGTGGCCAGGCAGGTGGCGAAGGTCGCCTTGATCAGGCGGCTGCGCACGTACAGGCGCAGCACCCGGGGGCTGAACTGGCTGGCGGCCATCTGCAGCGAGACCAGCGAGATCGAGAACACCACGCCGATGAAGGTCAGCATCGCCGAGCTGACGGTGGAGACCACGCTCTTGGCGGCCGAGCTGAACGACAGCAGGGTGTCGGCGGTCTGGGCGGCGGACGCCTCGGCGAAGATCTCCCGGTCCAGCAGGTCGGTGAGCCCGGCCAGCAGCACCGCGCCGAGGCAGGTCAGCAGCGGGGCGAACCAGAACGCCTCGCGCAGGTGCTCCCGCAGGGGCGACAGCGCCCGGTACCGCGGCCGGCGCTTCGGGCTGTGCTGCTCGCTCATCGGGCCAGGCTAGCCGGGCGGGGCGGGGGTGGCCGGGAAGGACGCGGCGGCGGTGACCTGGACGGACGCGGGGTGTGGGCGGCGTGTGGGAGGGGTGCGGGGCGCGGGCGGCGTGCGGGGCGCGGGAGGGGTGTGGTGATCCGCGGCGGGGTAGGTCGGACGGGAGTGGGCGGCGGTGGGCCGCCCGGGCGGAGGGAGCGGGCGTGGACGCCGAACTGCGGAAGGCCGTCACCGGGCTGGAGGAGTCGCGGGCCAGGCTCCGGGAGGAGTCGCTCGCGCCGTTGCGGGCCCGCCGGGAGGACGTTCCGGCGGCGGACGAGCACCTGTTGCTGGGGGCGATCGCCGCGGTGGTGGAGTCCGTGCAGGAGCTGACCGGGGCCGCCGGCGAGCGCCGTACCACCCCCGACACCGGGCTGGCCCTGACCAACGCCTCCCGCCGGCTGGCCGACACCGCCGGCCTGCTGCGCGAGGCCGAGCTCCGGGCGCGGCAGAACGCCTGACCCGGGGTCGGCGGGCGGTCGGGCGACGGGCGGTCGGGCGCCGGGCCGGGTCGCTGCTTCCCGCTGCGGCCGCGACTGCTACGTTTAGCGCTAAACACGGCTCGGGAGCGGCAGGAGGCAACCCATGGCCGAACCGGCGGACGGCGCAGCGGGCGGCGGCCCGGACGGCGGCGCGGGCGGGCCCGGGCCCGGGGAGCGGTCGGCGGCGGCGATCGCGGCGGCGTGGCAGCGCGAGCGGCCGGGCACGCCGACCGACTCGATCGAGATCGTCACCCCGATCTGGCGGCTGGCCAAGCTCTTCGCGGACGACCGCAACCGGGTGCTGCGGGCGGCCGGGATCGACGCCGCCACCCTCGACCTGCTGGCGGTGCTGCGCCGCTCCGGCGCGCCGTACGCGCTGACGACCCGTGAGCTGACCCGGCGCACCCTGGTCACCGCGGGGGCGATCTCGCAGCGGGTGGCCCGGGCCGAGCGCGAGGGGCTGGTGCGCCGTTCCCCCGACCCGGCCGGTGCCCGGGCGGTGCTGGTCGCGCTCACCCCGGAGGGGCACGCCCTGGTCGAGCGGTCGGTGGACGCCGTGCTGGGCCGGGAGGCCGAGTTGGTCACCGGCCTGTCCCCCGCCGAGCGCGACCGCCTCGCCGCCCTGCTCGACCGGCTGCTCACCGACCTGCACGGGCGGATCGGCCCCGCTGACTAGTGCCGCGCAGGCCCCGGTCCCACCGGCTGGACCCCGATCCTCGTCCGACCGTCCGGGTCCCCTCGGTTCCCAGGGGGCGGCCGGCCCGTTCTCAGCTGCCGGTCAGATTCTCACTCGTTTCTCATCCACCGCGCCTAGCCTCCCCGCATGAACGTCTCCCTGCTCGACGGCTGGTTCCCCTGGACGGTCCAGGCCGCCGCCCTCGCCCTGTTCCTGACCGCGGTGGGCCTGCGGGACCGGGTCTGGCGGCGCAAGTGGGGTCCGATCGCGCTCGGCACGGCGCTGGCGGTCACCGCGGCCGGCGCCGTCGCCGTGCTCTCGCTGTCCGGGATCACCGACCCGGTCCCGTTCGGGGTGTGGCTGTGGGGCGGGGTGGCGGTCGGGGCGTTCTCGGTGCTCGGCTTCGGCTGGCGCAGCGCCCGGTGGTGGCGGCGGGTGCTGGTGCTGCCGGTCGCGCTGCTGGCGCTGTTCTGCGCCGCGAACAGCGTGAACATGGCCACCGGCTACTACCCGACGGTCGACGACGCGATCGGCGAGCTCAGCGGCCGGCCGCTGCCGGACCAGATCACCGTGGCGGACCTCGCCAAGATCCACGGCAGGACCCGGACCGGGCGCATCGTCCAGGTCGACATCCCGGACACCGCGAGCGGCTTCGCCCACCGCCAGGAGCTGGTCTACCTGCCGCCCGCCTGGTTCCGCAGCCAGGCCCGGCCCAAGCTGCCGGTGCTGGAGATGATCGGCGGCGAGTTCGCCGCGCCCGACAACTGGATCCGCTCCGGCAACGCCGTGAAGACCGCCGACGCCTTCGCCGCCCAGCACAACGGCTTCGCCCCGATCCTGGTCTTCGTGGACGCCACCGGCGGTTTCCGGGTGGACACCGAATGCGTGGACGGCCCGCACGGGAACGCGGAGAGCCACCTGCTCAAGGACGTCCCGCCGTACATCGAGAAGACCTTCAACGCGTCCGCCGACCCGCACAAGTGGGGCGTGGCCGGCTGGTCCATGGGCGGCACCTGCGCCGTCGACCTGGTCGTCGAACACCCCACCCGCTTCACCCACTTCGGCGACTTCTCCGGCGACAAGGGCCCGTACATCGGCGACAAGGACCACACCATCCAGGAGCTGTACGGCGGCAACGCGGCCGCCTGGGCCGCCCACGACCCGCTGACCGTGCTCGGCGCCCACCACGGCAAGTACCAGGGCGTCTCCGGCTACTTCGGCCAGGGCGACGAGGAGCACGGCCAGATCGAGTCCGCCAAGCTGCTGAAGACCGCCGCCGAGAAGGACGGCATCCGCACCACCGACACGGTCGGCTCCGGCAAGCACACCTGGCAGACCGGCGCCACCACCTTCACCCAGGCCCTCCCCTGGCTCGCCGCCCAACTCGGCGTCCCGGGCACCCGCGCCTGACCGGCCGCCGACCGGCGGGAAGCGCGCGGCCGTCGCCCGGCCGTTGCCGCCCCGTCCCTGTGACGCCCCCTTCCCGTCACCTCGACTGACGCTCCGTCAGGCATTGAAGCCAACGGTGGTGATGCGCACGGAAGTTCGAGCATGACCAAGACTGGAAGGAAACTTTACTTTCTACTACTCTCACTGACGGCGGCTCGGCGCGGCGCCCGCACCGGATGGGGCGTGACGCGCTCAGTGAGAGCTCTGGTCCGGCCGCTGCGGTGGTGTGCGGTCACTGCTTCTCCGGTGCGGCCCGTCCGTGGTGTGCGCCGGTGTCCAGCTCTCCCCCTCTTCCAGGTCAGGGAGTTCAGATGCACCAGGGAATCACGGCCGGGCGGGCCCGGATCGGTGTGTACGCCGCCGTGCTCGCGTTGTTGGGCGGGTTGTTGCTCGGCTGGTCCGGGCGGGCGGGGGCGGCGGCCGATCCGCTGCTCTCCAAGGGGCGGGCGGCCACCGCGTCCTCCACCGAGGGGTCCTCGTACGCCGCGGCGAAGGCGTTCGACGGCAGCGGCAGCACCCGGTGGGCCAGTGCGGAGGGCAAGGACCCGCAGTGGCTGCAGGTCGACCTCGGCGCGAGCGCCGACGTCTCGCGGATCAAGCTGAGTTGGGAGGCCGCCTACGCCAGGGCCTACCGGCTGGAGGTCTCCGCCGACGGCGCCGCCTGGAGTCCCGTCGCCACCGAGAAGGCCGGCGACGGCGGCACCGACGAGTTCACCGGCCTGTCCGGCAAGGGCCGCTACGTCCGGATGTACGGCACCGCCCGCGGCACCTCGTACGGGTACTCGCTGTACGAGATGGAGGTCTACGGGGCGTTCGACGGCTCCACGCCGAGCCCCTCCCCGAGCCCCTCGCCCAGCGGCGGCACGCCGGGCACCGGCGCGTTCACCGTGGTCGCGGCCGGCGACATCGCCGACCGGTGCACCGCCGCCGACAGCGGCTGCGCCCACCCGAAGACCGCCGCGCTCGCCCAGCGGATCGACCCGGCGTTCTACCTCACCATGGGCGACAGCCAGTACGACGACGCCCGGCTGTCGGACTTCAAGAACTACTACGACAAGACCTGGGGCGCCTTCAAGGCCAAGACCCACCCCGTCCCCGGCAACCACGAGACCTACGACCCGGCCGGCCCGCTGTCCGGCTACAAGTCCTACTTCGGCGCGATCGCCTACCCGCAGGGCAAGAGCTACTACAGCTACGACCGGGGGAACTGGCACTTCGTCGCGCTGGACTCCAACTCCTTCGACCAGAGCGCCCAGATCGACTGGCTGAAGGCCGACCTCGCCGCCAACGCGAAGAAGTGCGTCGCCGCCTACTGGCACCACCCGCTCTACTCCTCCGGCGGCCACGGCAACGACCCGGTCTCCAAGCCGGTCTGGAAGATCCTCTACGCCGCCGGGGCCGACCTGGTCCTCAACGGCCACGACCACCACTACGAGCGCTTCGCCCCGCAGGACCCGGACGGGAAGGCCACCGCCGACGGCATGGTCGAGATCGTCGGCGGCACGGGCGGCGCCGAGCCCTACCCGATCGAGCAGGTCCAGCCCAACAGCCAGAAGCGGATCAGCGGCGACTACGGCGTCCTGAAGCTCGACTTCACCGACACCGGCTACAGCTGGACCTACGTCGGCACCGACGGCCAGGTCAAGGACACCAGCCCGACCTACAGCTGCCACTGATGATGTACCTGGCCACCACCGGCCGCCGACCGGACGCGCCGTCCCGCCCCCGCACCGGGGCGGGGCGGCGGGTCCCCGGCACCGTCCTCGCGCTCGGGGCGGTCAGCCTGGTCACCGACGTCTCCTCGGAGATGGTCACCGCCGTGCTGCCGCTCTACCTGGTGCTCGGCCTCGGCCTGTCACCCCTCCAGTTCGGCTTCCTCGACGGCCTGTTCAACGGCGCCACCGCACTGGTCCGGCTGCTCGGCGGACGGCTCGCCGACCGCGGCGGCGGCCGGCACAAGGCCGTCGCCGGGGCCGGCTACCTGCTCTCCGCGCTCTCCCGGCTCGGCCTGCTGCTGGCCGGCGGCGCCGCCACCGGCATCGCCGCCGCGCTCGCCGCCGACCGGCTCGGCAAGGGCGTGCGCACCGCGCCCCGGGACGCGCTGATCTCGCTCAGCACGCCGCCCGCCGACCTCGGCCGCGCCTTCGGCGTGCACCGCGCCATGGACACCACCGGCGCCCTGCTCGGCCCGCTGGCCGCCTTCGCCGTGCTCTGGGCCGCCGCCGACGCGTACGACGCCGTCTTCGCGGTCTCCTTCGCCACCGGGCTGCTCGGCGTGCTGGTGCTGGTGCTGTTCGTCCGCGACGGCGCCGGTGCCGGTACCCCGGCCGGGCCCGCAGCCCGGGCCGACCGGCCGACGGTCCGTCAACTGCTGCGCGAGCCCGCGCTGCGGCGGATCACCGGCGCGGCCGCGCTGCTCGGCGCCGCCACCGTCGGCGACTCCTTCCTCTACCTGCTGCTGCAGCGCGTCCTCGGCCTGCCGCCCGAGGTCTTCCCGCTGCTGCCGCTCGGCTCCGCCGCCTGCTACCTGCTGCTGGCCGTCCCCGCCGGACGGCTCGCCGACCGCACCGGGCGGCGCGCGCCGTTCCTCGCCGGGCACCTCGCCCTGCTGGCCGGCTACCTGCTGCTGCTCGTCCCGGCCGGCTGGGCCACCCTCGCCCTGGTGCTCGTCCTGCTCGGCGTCTTCTACGCCGCCACCGACGGCGTCCTGATGGCACTGGCCGGACCCGTCCTGCCCGCCGCCGGCCGGGCCGGCGCACTCGCCGTCGTCCAGACCGGCCAGGCCCTGGCCCGGCTGGTCGGCGCCGCCGGCTTCGGCGCGGCCTGGACCTGGTGGGGCACCCGCCCCGCCCTGGCCGCCGCCGCCCTCACCCTGGCCGCCGCCCTGCTCGCGGCCCGCCGCGTCCTGCCCGAAGGGAAGGTTTCATGACCACGGTCGACAGGCCCGGAGCGAAGGCGGAGGACCGGGTGGCGGAGGACGGGGTGCCGGAGGACGAGGCGGCGGGGTGGCGGTTCCCGGTGTGGCGGTCGGTGGTGCTGGGGGTCGCCCTGCTCGCGCTGCTCGGCGGTTCGCTCGGGTACGTGCTGCACGCCCGCGAGCGCGGCGGGGCGCGCCGGGACGTGGCGGCCGACGCCTCGTTCGCCCTCGACCGGCCCGGGCTCTACTACCGGGACGCCGCCAGCGGGCGGGTGGCCCGGGAGGGCGGGCCGGTCGGCGGGCCGTCCTGCGAGCGCTTCTACGCCGGGGGCGAGCGCGCGCTGTGCCTGCGGGCGCTGCCCGGCACCCCGGTCCGCACCGAAGCCGTCGTCTACGACCGGGAGTTCACCCGGCTGCAGAGCGTCGTCGTGCCCGGCGTCCCGAACCGGGCCCGGGTCTCCGCCTCCGGCAACCTGCTCTCCTGGACGGCCTTCGCCGTCGGCGACTCCTACGCCGTCAGCGGCTTCTCCACCCGCACCTCCGTCCTGGACCTGCGCTCCGGCTACCTGATCAAGTCGATCGAGGACATCCCGCTGACCGTGGACGGCGTCCGCTACCACGCCGCGGACGTCAACTACTGGGGCGTCGGTTTCGCCGCCGACGACAACCGGTTCTACGCCACGGTCTCCACCCGCGGCCGCACCCACCTGGTCGAGGGCGACCTCGCGGGCTGGTCCGCCCGCACCCTGCGGGAGAACGTCGAGTGCCCGTCGCTCTCCCCGGACGGCACCCGGCTCGCCTTCAAGAAGAAGGTCTCCGACGACCCGGCCGCCCCGTGGCGGCTGTACGTCCTCGACCTCGCCGACCTGCGCGAGCACCCGCTCGCCGAGACCCGCAGCGTCGACGACCAGGCCGCCTGGCTGGACGGCGACACCCTCGGCTACGCCCTCCCCGCGGGCAGCGGCCGCGGCAGCGACCTCTGGACCGTCCCCGCCGACGGCACCGGCTCCCCCGCCCTGCGCGTCCCCGGCGCCTCCTCGCCGGTCGCCGTGCGGACCTAGCCCTGGGCCTGGCTCGCGGTGACTGGGAGCAGGGTGCCGCCGGTGAGGCGCAGGAGTTCGTCGGCGGTGGTCGGGAAGACCGTGTGCGGGGTGCCGGCGGCGGCCCAGACGCGGGGGTAGTCGGTGAGGGCGAGGTCGACGACGGTCGGCAGCGGGCGCGGGTGGCCGGTGGGGGCGACGCCGCCGATGGCCTGGCCGGTGGCCTCGCGGACCTGCTCGGGGGTGGCCCGGCGGAGCGGGCCGCGGCCCCAGCGGGCGGCGAGGGCGGCGGTGTCGACCCGGTGGCGGCCGCTGGTGAGGACCAGGACGGGCTCGCCGTCGGAGAGGAACACCAGGCTGTTGGCGATCGCGCCGACCTCGCAGCCGAGCGCGGCGGCGGCCTCGGCGGCGGTGCGGGCGGAGTCGGCGAGCAGGTGGACCTCCCCCGGGATCCCGGCGGCGGCGAGGGCGGCCGCGACCTGGGCGCTGCGGGGCGGGAGGGCGGGGGGCGCTGCTGGTTCCACGGGGGCTCCTCGGGGCGTTCGCGTTTCCTGGTCGGGCGGGCAGGCGCGGGCGTTCCATATACGGAACGTTCCGCGTGTGGAACGATAGACCGCGTGCGAGCAACGGATCAACCGATTTCGGCGAGCGCCGGGCTCTCCGCGGGGATAGGGCTGCGGCTGCGCGAGCTGCGCGCGGCCCGCGGGCTCTCCCTCTCCGAGCTGGCCCGCCGCTCGGGCGTCGGCAAGGCCACCCTCTCGGGGCTGGAGGCGGGCACCCGCAACCCGACCCTGGAGACGCTGTACGCGCTGACCACCGCGCTCGGCCTGCCGCTGAGCGCCGCGCTGCCCGCGCCCGAGCCGCCCGCCGGGGAGGCGGCCGAGGAGGCGGCGGTGTCGGGGCGGGTGCTGGACGCCGTGCTGCTGGAGCGGTTCGAGGACGCGGCGGCGGTGTCGGAGACGTACCGGATCCGGATCCGGCCGGGCGGGGTGCAGCGTTCCGCGGCGCACCCGCCGGGCACCGTGGAGCACCTGGTGGTCCTGGCGGGCACCGCGCTGGTGGGCGCCGGGGCGGAACTGGTCGAGGTCGGTCCGGGCGGGCACCACACCTGGGCGGCGGACGTCCCGCACCGGTACCGGGCGGCGGCCCGGCAGGAGGTGGCGGCGGTGCTGGTGGTGCGTCACCCGCACCGGTGGCCGCACGAGAGTTGATCATGGTCGGGGTGGCGTGCCATCCTCGGCGGTCGAGGTCGGGGCCGACCGGGGCCGACCGGAGCGGATGAGGCAACGGGTGGGGGAGCGGGTGGCGGGCTGGGAGCCGCGGACGGTGGTCCGCGAGGGTGTGGAGCTGCACTGCCGGGACTGGGCGGGCGGGCCGGGAGCGCGGCCGGTGCTGCTGCTGCACGGGCTGGCGGGGCACGCGGGCGAGTGGGACGCGCTGGCCGGGGCGCTGGCGCCCCGGCACCGGGTGGTGGCGTTCGACCAGCGCGGGCACGGGCGTTCCACCCGCCGCCCGGCGGACGTCGGCCGGGCCGCGTACGTCGCCGACGCGCTCGCCGTCGCGGACCGGCTCGGGCTGGAGCGGCCGCTGCTGGTCGGGCAGTCGCTCGGCGGGCACACCGCGCTGCTGGCCGCCGCCGCGCACCCGGGCCGGTTCGGCGGCCTGGTGCTGGTGGAGGCCGCCGCCGGGCGGAACGCGGACGTGCCCGAGCAGATCGGCGGGATGCTGCGCGGCTGGCCGCTGCCCTTCCCGGACCGGGCCGCGGCGGTCGCCTTCTTCGGCGGCGGGCCGGTCGGTGCGGCCTGGGCGGACGGCCTGGAGCGGCGCCCGGACGGCTGGTGGCCGCGCTTCGACCCCGAGGTGCTGGTCGACTCGCTGGCCGGGATCGCCGCCCGCGACCACTGGGCCGACTGGGCCGCGCTGACCTGCCCGACCCTGCTGGTGCTCGGCCAGGGCGGCATCATCCCGCCCGCCGAGGCGGACCGGATGCTGGCCCTGCGGCCGGAGGTCCGCGCGGTCAGCGTGCGGGGCGCGGGCCATGACGTGCACCTGGAGCAGCCGGCCGAACTGCTGCGCCTGGTGGGCGAGTTCCTGCGCGAGCCGCACTCCCCCTGATTCCACTCTGCGGCAAACCGGCGCGCAGAACAAGACTGCAATTTTCCCGGACGAACCCGGACACTCTTCTCCGGGGCGGCAGCCGCTGCCGCACCCGAACGGGAGGAAGCGATGACGGACGTCCGGGATCCGTACGGGACGCTGCGCCGGGCACTGTGGATCGGCGGCGCGCAGTGGGCGGGCAAGAGCACGGTGGCGCAACTGGTGGGCGAGGCGCACGGGCTGACGGTGTACCACTACGACTGGCACGACGCCCGCGGGCACCAGGACCGCCGGGTCGCCCGGCGGGTCGCGGCGGGGGTGGCGGTGGCGGATCCGGCGCCCGACCTGGTCTGGTCGGCGCGCGAGCCGGAGGAGATGGCGGCCGAGGTGCTGGCCGGGTTCCCGGACCGGTTCGGGTGGGTGCGGGACGACCTGGGCGGGCTGTTCTCGGTCCGGCCGGTGCTGGCCGAGGGGTGGGGGCTGCGGCCGGAGCTGGTCGCGCCGCTGCTCGACACGCCCCGGCGGATGGTCGTCCTGGTCCCCACCGAGGAGTTCCGGCAGCACCAGCTCCGCACCCTGCCGCGGGCCGGGGCGGTCGGCGCCCGGGTGTCGGACCCGGCCCGCGCGCAGGCCAACCGGGTGGCCCGGGACCGGCTGGTGGCCGAGGACGCCGTGCGCGGCGCCCGCCGGCTGGGCGTCCGGGTCATCGAGGTGGACGGCACCCGCGACGCCCCGGCGGTGGCCGCGCTGGTGGCCGAGCAGTTCGCCCCGTGGCTGGCCGCCTGAGCGGGCCGCGCGGCGGCGGACGGCACAGCGGGGCGGGCCGCCGGGAGATGCCCCTCCTGGCGGCCCGCCCCGGGCCTGCGGGGTGACGGTGCGTCAGCGAACGGCGCGCCCGTCAGTGACGGTTCGTCAGCGCACGGCGTACGCGTCGGTGACGGTGCGTCAGCGCACGGCGTACGCGTCGGTGACGGTCTGGGTCACGGTGGCGCCGTCGGCCGCGGTCAGGGTGGTGCGCAGGGTGACGGTCTTCCCGGTGGCGCCGGTGTGGTCGAGGGTGGCGGTGCGGTCGGGGCCGACGGGGGCGTCGGTCCAGGTGGTGCCGCCGTCGTAGGAGTAGGAGAGCCGGGTGCCGGTCAGCGGGGCGGGGGTGTAGCCGTGCTGGCCGGTGGCGGTGAGGGTGATCCGGACCGGGGCGGCGGGGGCGGTGTTGTCGCCGTCCAGGTCGAGCCGGTAGTCGGGGAGGAGCAGCGGCAGGGACTGCGAGTAGGCGGCGGGGTCGCCGGCCGAGCGGAAGCCGAACTCGGTGCGGACGGCGGTGGAGCGCTGCCACAGGTCGCGGTGGTAGAACCGCTGCTGTTCGAGGACCAGGGTGTAGTCGCGGGCTTCGGCCGGGATCTCCCAGACGTTGGAGGGGCCGAACCAGGAGCGGCCGAGCGATTGGCCGCCGCTGAACAGTTCGACGGCGGCGCCGTCGCCGAAGTAGGCCATCGAGCCGGTGTGGTCGGTGTTTCCGTCGCCCCACAGCGAGCGGCTGAAGTCGACGCCGATCAGGTCGGCCTGGCGTTCGCCGATCAGCAGCGGGGAGCCGTCGGTGTCGCGTCCGGCGGTGGGGCGCAGCACGCCGCGGTACCACTGTTCGGTGCGCTGCTGTCCGGCCTGGTAGCGGCGCGGCAGGTCCTGCATGAACTCGTTGAACGGCCAGCTGCTCTGGGCGTCGTGCAGCCAGGTGGTGTCGTCGGCGGTGTAGCGGGCGGTGCGGACGGACGGGGCGGCGACCAGGCCCTGGGCGACGGCCTGGGCCGCGTACGGGTTCCAGGGGCGTTCGACGCTGGTGTAGTCGGTCATCCGGACGGGGGTGCCGAGGGCGTGCCAGTCCTCGGTGACGGTGGCGAGGTCGCGGTCGCGGACGGTGTGGTCCTGCTTACCCGCGATGGAGCCGGTGTCGTGGAAGGCCAGGTTGTAGACGTCGGGGCTGTCGGGGGTGGAGGTCCAGGTGAGGGTGGTGGTGCCGGTGCCGAGGGCGGTCTTGAGGGCGGCGGCCTGGTCGGCGGTGATCGGCAGGACGGGGACGTCGAGGCTGATGTCGTTCTTGGCGAAGACGCCGGGGGTCGGGCGGTAGGTCAGGACGCCGACCGCGCCGGCCTTCTTCGCGTCGGCGGAGACGGTGCGCTGGGAGGTGCCGTCGTCGGGGACGAGGGCGAGCCGGCCCTTGAGGTCGGCGCCGGCCAGGTCGGCGGGGGCGGCGACGGCGGTCAGGGCGGCGCTGCCGGTGGCGGGCAGGTGGGCCTCGTCGGCGTACTGGGCGTAGTGCGGCTCCAGGGTGAGTCCGGCGCCGCGCAGCACCACCTCGGGGGCGGCCAGGCGCAGGTAGCTGCCGAACTCGAAGCCGCCGGTGCGGGCCTTGCCGGAGCCCCAGGCGGAGAGTTCGACGGGCAGCAGGCCGGTGCGCACGCCGGTGGAGTCGACCCACTTGTCGCCCCACCAGCGGCCGAGTTCGAGCACCGCGTTGCGGACCCGGGTGTCCCGGTCGGCCTTGACCTCGATCTTGTCGGCCTTGCGGGCGTCGAGGGTGAGGACGGTGTCCTCGTCCAGCCGGAGTTCGGGCATGGCGAGCGCGGTGACGCCCTTGGGCGAGGCTTCGCCGGTGGTGTCGCGCCGGTCGGGGGTGACCACGTAGCCGCTGAGCGAGTAGCTGCCGGGGCGCAGCCGGTAGACGATCTCGCCGTTGGCGTCGGGGGCCTGGCGGGTGCCGGTGGCCTGGCCGAGGTCGACCATGGTGATGCTGCTGCCGGCGTCGGGGGCGGCGGGCTTGCCGTCGCGGTCGATCAGTTTGACCCGGACGGCGAAGGTGTCGGGTTCGACGTAGGCGTTGAACGGGGTGGAGACGGTGCTGCCGTCCGCGGCGGTGGCCAGCACCCGGCCGGTGAGGTCGCCGTACTGGCCGCCGGCCAGCTTGGCGGTCGGGTCGAGGGTCAGCGGCACTTCGACGGTGGCGCCGGCGGGGACGGTGACCCGGTCGGTGCCGAGCTTGACGGCCTTGGCCCTGACCGGGGAGTCGTCGTCGCCGTCGGTGCGCTGGACGGCGAGCTTGAGCGTGACGGGCCGGTCGCCGGTGTTGGTGTACGGGAGTTGGACGGTGCGGGTGTCGGACTTCTGCTGGGGGTGGGCGAAGTCGCCGAAGCCGACGGCGGGGGCGCCGAGCACGCGCTGGGTGGTGGCGGCGTCGGCGCGCAGCCGGCCCGCGCCGACCTGCTGGACGTCGCCGGGGACGGTGGCGAGCGCGGCGGAGACCAGGGCGGCCTTGATCCGGGCGGCGTCCCAGTCGGGGTGGCGCTGCTTGACCAGGGCGGCGGTGCCGGCGACCAGCGGGGTGGCCATCGAGGTGCCGGACATCGCGGTGTAGGCGTACACGCCGCGGCCGCCGGTGGCGGCGCCCTTGACGTCGACGCCGGGGGCGGCGATCTCGGGCTTGAGGGTGTGGGTGCCGGTGACCGAGCCGTGGCTGGAGAAGTTCGCGGTGGCGTCCTTGCCGTCGACGGCGCCGACGGTGAGCACGGCGGGCGCGCAGCCCGGGGAGCTGACGGACTGGTAGCGGCCGAGGTTTCCGGCGGCGACCACGAACAGCGCCCTGGACTGCTGGGCGATCTTCTGGGCGGCCACCGACATCGGGTCGGTGCAGTCACTGGGCTCCTGGCTGCCCAGCGACATCGAGACGACGTCGGCGCCGGAGTCGGCGGCCCACTGCATGCCGGCGATGATCTGCGAGTCGGTGCCGGAGCCGCCGTCGTCGAGGACCTTGCCGACCAGCAGCCGGGCCCGGTCGGCGACGCCGCGCTCCTTGCCGCCGGAGGCGGCGCCGGTGCCGGCGATCTCGGAGGCGACGAAGGTGCCGTGGCCGACGGCGTCGTGCACGTCCTCGTCGGGCGTCTCGGCGGTGAAGTTGCGGCGGGCGTCGACCTGTCCGGCCAGGTCGGGGTGCTGGTCGTCGATGCCGGTGTCCAGGACAGCGACCTTGACGCCGTCGCCGCCGAGGCCGGCCGCCCAGGCGGCGGGGGCGCCGATCTGCCGGGTCTCGGCGTCGTTCGCGGTCTTGACCTTGCGGTCCAGCCAGAGCTTGGCCAGGCCGTCGCGGCCCTTGCCGTCCGGGCCGACGAGCTGGTCCCAGGTGCGGGCGGCGGTGTCCTTGGCGGGGGCGAAGGCGACGCCGTCGACGGCCTTGAGCTGCTTGGTCCCGGCGGCGCGGGCGCGCAGTTGCGGGCTGGCGTCGGCGGCCCGGGCGTCCCGGTAGACGGCGATCAGCGGGAGGGTCCCGGTGCCCTGGTCGTCGTAGCCCTGGCGCAGCAGCGAGCTGACGTTGAACAGGGAGCGGTCGACGGTGCCGGCGGCGAGGGCGGCGGAGGCGCGCTGCGGGAGGACGTACTGGTCGCCGTTCTCCTGCTGGGTGAAGGTGAGCGGGACGTTGCCGTGCTCGTCGGGCAGGACGGTGACACTGGTGCGGCCGTCGGCGGTGGTGGCGACCTGCACCCGGTCGCCGGTGACCAGGGTGACGGTGCGCGGGGCGGTGGGCTGACGGCCGGTCAGGGTGCTCGCGGGGGCTGCCGGTCCGGTGGGGGCGGCGGCCGGGGCGGCCGCCGGGGTGGCCGCGTACGCCTGGCCGGTGGTGCTGAGCGCGCCGGTGGCGAGGATGCCCGCCACCGTCAGTGCCATCGCGCCGCGTATGCGCGCAGGCAGTGTCATGAACGCCTCCAGGAGTCGGTTTATGGCCGGTGAGCCTGGCAGAAAACCCGGCTGACCGGTCATGATGTGCGCTGGCGGATCACCGCCCGGCGGCAACCCGCCACCGGGTGCGTCCGGTGCGAACCGACGGTGCGGGACGGGCCCCTGACGGGGGTTCGGGCCCGGCCGGCGGGGCACCGCGGGCACCGGGAGGGGCGGTGGGGGGGGCGCGGCCGGGCAGGGGTGGTTCTCGGTACGGCGAACGGAGTGCGGGTGCTGGCGGCGATAGGTCTGGACGAGCACGCCGAGCGGGTCTACACCCACCTGGTGGCCCACGGCCCGGCGACCCGGGCCGAACTGGCCGCCCGCTGCGGCCCGCTGCCCACCGGCGCGCTCGAACTCCTCCAGGCCAGCGGCCTGGTCGCCCCCGACGCCGACCGGCGCTTCACCGCCGCTCCCCCGGCCGTCGCCCTGGAGGCGCTGCTCACCGGGCAGCGACACGCCCTCCAGGAGGCCGAGTTGACCGCCTCCCAGCTCACCGAGGCGTACCGCAGCGCGGCCGCCGGGAACGACCGGGCCCACCGGGACCTGATCGAGGTGGTGGCCGGGCGGGCCGCGATCAGCCACCGGGTCACCCAGCTCCAGGCGGGCGCGGAGCGCGAACTGCTGGCCCTGGTGACCGGGCGCCACCAGGTGGTGGCCGCCGACGAGACCGGCGCGGAGACCGCGGCGGTGGCCCGCGGCGTCACCTACCGGGTGGTGCTGGAGCGCCGCTCGCTGGACGAACCCGGCGCGGCCCGGCCGCTGTTCGAGGCGCTGGACCGGCAGCAGCAGGTCCGGGTGGTGGAGAACGTGCCGACCAAGCTGATCGTCGCGGACCGCTCGCTGGCCCTCGTCCCGCTCACCGCCTCCACCACCGACCCGGTGGCGCTGGTGATCCGGGCCCCCGCCCTGGTCACCGTCCTCACCGTGCTGTTCGAACAGACCTGGGAGTGGGCGCACCCGCTCGGCCGCACCGGCCCCGACCTGGCCGTCGGCCCCGTCCCGGCCGGGGAGCCCGACGAGACCGACCGGCGCATCCTCGCCCTGCTGCTCTCCGGCGCCACCGACCCGGCCGTCGCCAAGCAGCTCAGCCTCGGACTGCGCACCGTGCAGCGCCGGATCAGCCGGTTGATGTCACTGGCCCGCGCCGACACCCGGATCCAACTCGGCTGGCAGGCGCACCGGCGGGGCTGGGCGGACTGAACGGGCGGACGGGCGGACGGGGTTGCGGGCACGGTTCGGGGGCGCGGCTACGGCCCGGGGGCGGGCCCCGGTTCAGGGGCGGGTGAGCAGCAGGGTGGCCTGCGGGAAGCGCTCGCCGGGGCCGGGGGCGCGCCGGGTGCGGGCGGTCTCGGTGAAGCCGGCCGCGCGGAACAGCCCGGCCAGGGTGTCCACCGGCCAGCGGTGGGCGGTGGACACCTTGTGGTCGAACGGGACGGGCAGGTCGCGGTCGCCGAGCTCCGGGTCGGCGGCGAAGAACCCGGTCAGCAGCAGCCCGCCCGGGGCCAGCACCCGGTGCAACTCGGCCAGCACGGACGGGAGTTCGGCGGGCGGGAGGTGGATCAGCGAGTAGCGGGCGAGCACCGCGCCGAGGCTGCCGTCGGCGAGCGGGAGCGCGCGCAGCGAGCCACGCAGGAACGGCCGGCCGGGGTGCGCCAGCCGGGCCTGCGCCAGCATCCCGGCCGACAGGTCCAGCCCGAACGCGCGCACGCCCAGGCCGGCCAGCAGCTCCGTCGCCTCCCCCGGCCCGCAGCCGAGGTCGCCCACCGGCAGCCCGCGCCCGGCCACCGCGGGCGCCTCGACCAGCCGCCGGATCTGCGTCAACTCGACGTCCTGGGTGGCGAGTTCGCCCCGGAACAGGTTGGCGTACAGCTCCGCCACCCCGTCGTACGCCAGTCCGACCCCGTGGTCCGTCCCCATCCCGCGCCTCCCGCTGTCCGTTGCCTGCTGCCTGCTGCCTGCTGTCCGTCGCCCGCTGCCCGGTCCCGTCCGGCGGCCGGTGTCGTCCGGCGCCGGGGAAGCGCTCAGCCTAGCCGGGGCCGGGGTTCCGGGCGGGGCGGTGGACCGGGGCGGTAAATGCGTTGCGGGCGGGCCGGGTGGGGTGCCTAGACTCCGGGCATGGCCGTCGTTGCGAACTCTCGCCGATTTACCGGCCCCCCGGCTCCCGATGGGTGCCGCAGGGGGCGGGTTCCGTCGCGCCGGTAGCGAGGCTCCGGCGGAGCGGGTCGGCCCCCGGTGGCGGGTCGTGCCCAGGGGCCGGGGGGTGTGGTGTTCCCCCCTCGTTGCCCTCTTCCGACCAGGCCCGGAGGCCGCCATGTCCACCACCCCTGACCGCACTGCCGCTCCCGACCGCACCGCCACCCGCGGCTCCGTCCGCCACCTGTCCGCGGAGCAGCTCGCCCGCGACCTCGCCGTCCGCGACCTGACCGACCCGGCCGCCGGGCCGCACGCCCTGCAACTGCTGGTCGACCGCGCGGCGCGGGCGCTGGCCGGGCGCTGGGGGTGCGAGGTGCTGGTGCACCGGGGCGAGCGGGCGGTGACCGTCGCCGACAACTACGACCACCTCAACTACCGTGCCGACGACATCACCCGGGACGCCCGCTACACCCGGTACGTCGACGACCGGCGGATGCTGCGCAGCCACTCCAGCGCGCTGGTCCCGGGCGCGCTGCGGGCGCTCGCCGCGCGGGCCGCGGCCGGTGCCGCGCCGGAGTCGGTGCTGCTGGTCTGCCCCGGCCTGGTCTACCGGCGCGACAGCATCGACCGGCTGCACAGCGGCACCCCGCACCAGCTGGACCTGTGGTACCTGACCCGCCGTCCGCTCCCGGCCGGGCCGGACGACCTGACCGGGATGATCGCCGCGCTGGCCGGGGCGCTGCTGCCGGGGGCGGCGTACCGCACCGAGGAGCGGGTCCACCCGTACACCCTGGCGGGGCGTCAGCTGGACGTCGCGGCGGGCGGGAACGGCGAGGGGGACGCCGGCGGGAACGGCGGCGGGAACGGCGGCGGGAACGGCGGCGCGGACGAGGAGGAGTGGGTGGAGGTCGCCGAGTGCGGGCTGGCCCACCCGCGGGTGCTGGCCGGGGCCGGGCTGGGGCCGGAGTGGAGCGGGCTGGCCCTCGGCCTGGGCCTGGACCGGGTGCTGATGCTGCGCAAGGGCATTCCCGACATCCGCCTGCTGCGCTCCGCCGACCCGGCCGTCGCCGCCCAGCTCACCGACCTCGCCCCGTACCGGCCGGTCTCCGCGCTGCCCGCGGTCCGCCGCGACCTGTCCGTCGCGGTGGACGGCGCCGACCTCGCCGAGGACCTCGGCGACCGCGTCCGGGACGCGCTCGGCGCGGACGCCGACCGGGTGGAGACGGTCGAGGTCCTCGCCGCCACCCCCTGCCGCGACCTGCCCCCGCAGGCCCTGGCCCGCCTCGGCGCCCGCCCCGACCAGCACAACCTGCTGCTCAAGGTCGTCCTGCGCGACCTGCACCGCACCCTCACCGACGCCGAGGCCAACGCCCTGCGCGACCGCGTCTACGCGGCCCTGCACCAGGGCACCGCGCACCAGTGGGCGACGACTCCGACGGCTCCGACGACGACAGCAGCGACGGCGACGGCGGCCGGTCAGCCGCGGTAGGGCGGGGTGAGGCCCCAGTCCCAGCGGGGGACGGGGGCTTCGAGGACGGGCGGCGGGGTGGGGCCGGAGTAGAGGACGGCCATCCGGGTGCCCCACTCGAGGTAGTAGGCGAGGACGGCGCGGAACTCGGGGTCGGCCGGGAGGCCGACCTCGTCCGCGGTGTCCGTCAGGAGGGCGACCCAGCGCCGGCGCCGGGCCTCGTCGATGCCGCGGCCGAGGTGGTGGGTCGCCATCCCGCGGTGGCCGCCGTACCGGGTGCTGTAGGTGCGGGGGCCGCCGAAGACCTCGCCGAGCCAGGCGGCGACGTGGCGGGCGTGGTCGGGGTGCTTGTCGGCGAAGAGCGGGGCGAGCAGCGGGTCGGCGTCGACGTGCTCGTAGAAACGGGTGAACCAGCGTTCCAGGGCTTCGGCGCCGCCGGCCCAGTCGTACAGGGTGGGGTGGGCGCCGCCCCGGCCGGCCACCGCGGTCGGTTCGTAGTGGCGCATCTCCTGGATGTCCGCGACGTACGGCTTGATCTCGGCGAAGAACGCGGCGAAGTGCTCGCCCTTGCGGAAGCCCTCGAGGTGCTCCTCGGTGGAGGTCCAGCGGATCCGCAGGACGTAGTGGTCCGGGGCTTCGGTGCACCGGCTCAGTTCGAAGTCCAGGCACTGCTCGGCTCGGGCCAGCGGCTCGGCGGCGCGGGCGTAGGCTGCTTCGAACGCGGCGGCGCGCGCCCCGTCGATCCGGTAGCGGATGTATTCGACCGTCATGATCGGAACCCAACCGCAGGGCGCGTCCCGGGACAAGAACGCACTTCACGGTAAGTAGCCGAACGGGGGAGCTGAACGGTGGCGGAACCGGCGGGGAGCCAGGTGGGAAAACTGACGGACGGTCAGCGGTACAACTGCGCGGTGGAGTTGTCGCTGAGCGTGATCGGCGGCAAGTGGGCGGTGGTGGTGCTGGCCCACCTGAAGGAGGGGGTGCACCGGTACGGGGCGCTGCGCCGCCGGATCCCCGGGGTCAGCGAGAAGGTGCTGGTCCAGCGGCTGCGCGGGCTGGAGGCGGCGGGCCTGGTCGCCCGGCACTCGGACGGGGCCGTCCCGCCGTCGGTCGAGTACCGGCTGACCGAGGAGGGCGAGAGCCTGGTGCCGGTGCTGGAGGCGCTGTACGCGTGGGGCGTGGGGCGGGCCGAGCGCACCGGTGCGCTGATCGGACCGCCGGGCGGGAGCCCGTCCGAGGGATGAGCGCACCCGCGCTGCGGGCCGATGATCGGATCATCGGCCCGCAGCGGTGGAGCTGGACGGATGTGCGGTCGCATAGCCCGGCGCCCGGAGGGAATCCAGCCGTTGACCGCACCTGCCGGCGGCGGCCCGCTCCGCCGCCGGGCGCACCGAGGAGGGGAACCGTGGCACCGCAGAAAGCTCCGTCCGGGAAGCCGACCGGCATGGGCGGCGCGCCCCCGCCACCGCCCGGCCCGGCCAACCCGCCGCCCCCGCACGGGAAGTGACGCCGCGCCCGCCACTCCCCCGGCGTCCCGTCCCGTGGCGTCCCGTCCCGTGGCGTCCCGTCCCGTGGCGTCACGTCCCGTAGCGGGCGACGCGCTCCTGGAGGGCGGCCTTGGCCTGCGGCCACTCGTCGTCGACGATCGAGAAGACCGCGGCGTCCCGCGGCCTGCCGTCCTCCCCGGGCGCCCAGGAGCGTCCCGACTTGCGCAGCACGCCCTCGAAGCGGGCGCCGACCGCGGCGATCGCGGCCCGGGAGCGCGCGTTGCGGGCATCGGTCTTGAGGTCGACCCGGCTGACCCGCCACTGCTCGAAGGCGTGCTGGAACAGCAGCAGCTTGGCCTCGGCGTTGATCCCGGTGCCCTGCGCGGAGGCGGCGAGCCAGGTGAAGCCGATCTCGACGGCGTACAGCACGCCGGTGTCCGGCAGGGTCCGCGGGTCCCAGAACGCGGTGGCGCCGACGACCCGGCCGGTGGCCCGCGAGACCTGCGCGTACGGGGCGAGCCGACCGGCGGCGGCCCGCCCCTGCTGGGTGGCGACGTACTCGGCGGCGCTCTCCTCCGTGCTCGGCACCCAGGTGAACCCGTAGCTGTCCCGGCTCTCCGCCGCCGCCCGCGCCAGTCCCGCGGCGTGCCGCTGCTCCAGCGGCTCCAGCCGGACCAGCCGCCCCTCCAGCACCGGGCCCTGCAGTCGGTACGCCATGCCTGCTCCGTTCTCCGTCCGGGTGCGCGGGATCGCTCCCGGCAGCAGCGAACCGGCTGGGCCGACGGGTCGTCAACGGGGTTTCGAGGGGCGGAATCCGGCCGCGCCGGGCACAGCTCCGCCAACCCGCCCGGGTCCGCGCCCGGCGCGCCGTCGTCCGTACCCGTCCCGCCCGGCCGTAGCTTCGACCCGGCAAGCCCCCTCGCACCCCTGGAGTTCCGGACATGGCAGCACCCGGCCGCGCCCTCTTCGTCGTCTCCGCCGCCGACCACTGGACGCTGCGCGACGGTACCCGGCACCCGTCCGGCTACTGGGGCGAGGAACTCGCCGTCCCGCACCGGGAGTTCACCGCGGCGGGCTGGCAGGTCACGCTGGCCACGCCGGGCGGACGGCCGCCGACGCTGGACCGGCTCAGCATGTCCCGCACCGCCGGGCTGCCCCGCACGCTGCGCGAGGTCTCCGCGTACCTCGGCTCGATCCGGGCCGAGCTGGCCCGCCCGGTCGCGCTGGACGCCGTCGACCCGGACGACTTCGGCACCGTCTTCTACCCCGGCGGCCACGGCCCGATGGAGGACCTCGCGCAGGACCCGGTCTCCGGCGCGCTGCTGACCCGGGTGCTGCGCTCCGGCCGCCCGCTCGGGCTGCTCTGCCACGCCCCGGCCGCGCTGCTGGCCGCCCGCGACGAGGGCGGGTCCTGGCCGTTCACCGGCTACCGGATGACCGCGCTGTCCAACACCGAGGAGAAGCTGAACAGTTTCGGCCGCAAGGCCGCCTGGCTGCTGGAGGACCGGCTGCGTGCCGAGGGCGCCCACTACGTCAAGGGCCGCCTGCCGCTGCTGCCGTTCACCACCGCCGACCGCAACCTGCACACCGGCCAGAACCCGGCCTCCTCGGCCCGCCTGGCCACCCAGCTGCTCGCCGCGCTCGCCCGGTAGCCGCGCCGCTCCCCCGGCCGCCGCGTTTCGCCCTGCCCCCGCGTTTCGCCCGGTAGCCGTGTTTCGTCCGGTAGCCGTGTTTCGTCCGGCCGTCGCCGGGCAGCCGTGAGCGGCGGGGCCGCTCCCGTCCCAGGGCGGCCCCGCCGCTCGCGGGGTGTGCGGGTCGAACCGTCAGGACTCGTTGGTCAGTTGGGCGAGGATGGCGAGGAACTCGGCCTCGGCGGCGGCCTTGTCGAGGCCGAGCGAGGTGAGGATGCCGGTGCCCGCCTCGTGTTCGAGGAGGGCGAGCAGCAGGTGCTCGGTGCCGACGTAGTTGTGGCCGAGGCGGAGGGCCTCGCGCATGGTGAGTTCGAGGGCCTTCTTGGCCCCGGCGTCGTAGGGGACGAGTTCGGGGGCGTCATCGACGGCGGGCGGGAGCGCGGCCAGCGCGGCCTCCCGGACGGTGTCGAGCGGGACGCCGCTGGTGACCAGGTAGGCGGCGGCGAGGCCCTCGGGTTCGGCGAGCAGGCCGAGCACCAGGTGCTCGGTGCGGACCTCGTCGTTGTGGGCGTCCTTGGCGGCCTGGTGGGCGGCCATCACCACGTTGCGGGCCCGCGGGGTGAACCGGTTGAAGCCCTGCGCGGTGTCGGTCCCGGTGACCTCGCCGGGGTCCTTGGGGACGAAGCGCTTCTGGGCGGCCTGGCGGGTGACGCCCATGCTGCGGCCGATGTCGGTCCAGGACGCGCCGGAGCGGCGGGCCTGGTCGACGAAGTGGCCGATCAGGTGGTCGGCCACGTCGCCGAGGTGGTCGGCGACCAGGACCGCGTTGGACAGCTGGTCGAGCGCTTCGGGGTACGACTTCTTGATGCCCTCGATCAGGTCGTCGAGCCGGATGGAGGGCTTCGCTCCGGAGGTGTCTGCCATGAGGCAACCTTAGGTTGACAGTCAGGGGGTGTCAACCTTCCGTTGACAGTGCCCGGCGCGGCCGGTTCCTACCCGCCGGTAGGTGGTGTTTCGGCCGAGTTCACCCGCCCGCCGCCCGCTGTCTTGTCCGCGTCACGGCGGCCCGAGTTGACTGCACAACATCGACCGGCCCTCACCCACCGGAGCCTCCATGCCCGCCCTTCGCGCCGCCCGCACCGCCGCCGTACTCGCCGCCGCGGCCGCCCTGCTGACGACCACTCAGGCCACCGCCGCGCACGCCGAGACCGCGCCCGCCACCGTCGCCCCGCTGGACGTGCTCAGCTACAACACCTTCCTGATGAGCACCTCGCTCTACCCGAACTGGGGCCAGGCCCAGCGCGCCCAGGCGATCGCCGGCGCGGACTTCTTCCAGGGCCACGACGTGGTGGTCCTCCAGGAGGCGTTCGACAACACGGTCTCGGACGCGCTGGCGGCGAAGGCGGCCGGCGCCTACCCGTACCGCACGCCGGTGGTGGGCCGCTCCACCTCCGGCTGGGACGCGACGTCCGGCAGCTACAGCAGCACCACCCCGGAGGACGGCGGGGTGCTGCTGCTGAGCAAGTGGCCGATCCTGCGCAAGGAGCAGTACGTGTTCAAGGACGCCTGCGGCTCGGACTGGTGGTCCAACAAGGGGTTCGTCTACGCGCAGATCAACGTGAACGGGCAGCGCACCCACGTGGTGGGCACCCACCTGCAGTCCACCGACTCCGGCTGCGCCAGCGGCCAGGCCGCGGACGTCCGGGGCAGGCAGCTGCGCGCGATGCGGGCCTTCCTGGACGCCAAGCAGATCCCGGCGGACGAGCCGATCGTGCTGGCCGGCGACCTCAACATCGACTCGCACGGCGGCGAGTACCCGGCGCTGCTGGCCAACGGCAACCTCGCCCCGGCCAGCACCCGCACCGGCTGGGCGAACTCCTTCGACACCGTCGACAACTCGATCGCCGCCTACCGCTACCCCGGCGAGCCGAAGGAGGACCTGGACTACGTGCTGTACCGGGCCGACCACGCCCGCCCGCAGCAGTACACCAACACCGTGCACCGCTTCCACTCCGCGCCGTGGACGGTGAGCAGCTGGGGCAGCTCGTACACGTACACCGACCTGTCGGACCACTACCCGCTGCTCGCGGGCTGATCCGGCGCCGGAGTCGGCGGACGCCGCCCGCGGGGTCGTCCCGCGAGCGGCGTCCGCCGGCCCGACCAGGGCACACCTGCCCGGCAAGGGCCCACCGGGCCCGCAAGGGCCTGCCGGCCGGGCCGGGGCCTACCGGCTGGGCTGGGCGAAGCGGACCATGTTGCCGGCCGGGTCGCGGAAGGCGCAGTCGCGGACGCCGTAGGGCTGGTCCATCGGCTCCTGGAGCACGTCGGCCCCGGTGGCGCGGACCTTCTCGAAGGTGGCGTCGCAGTCGGCGGTGCGGAAGTTGACGGCCCGCAGCAGGCCCTTGGCGAGCAGTTCGGCGGCGGCCTGCCGGTCGGCGTCGGTGGCGCCCGGGTCGGCGACCGGGGGCTCCAGCACGACCTCGACGTCGGGCTGGGCGGTCGAGCCGAGGGTGACCCAGCGCATCCCCTCGAAGCCGACGTCGTTGCGCACCTCCAGCCCGAGCGCGTCCCGGTAGAAGCCGAGCGCGGCCTCGTGGTCGTCGACGGCGATGAAGCACTGCGAGAGCTTGATGTCCATGCCCCCGACGCTACCGATCCGCCGCGGCCGGTGCTTCTCCGTTCCTGACCGGCTGCGCCTCCGGCTCCGGACCCGGCTCCGGCTGCGCCTCCGGCCCCGGATCCTCCTGCCGCGGCCGCCCGGTGTCGGTGCCGCGGATCGGCCTGGTCAGGTACATCGCCACGCACGCGGTGATGTGCTCGGCGGCGCTGTGGTCGCGGGCCCGGTACGCGCTGGGGCTCTCGCCGACGAGTTCGGTGAACCGGGTGCTGAACGAGCCCAGCGAGGTACAGCCGACGGCCATGCACACCTCGGTGACGGACAGGTCGCCCCGGCGCAGCAGCGTCTTGGCCCGCTCGATCCGCCGCGTCATCAGGTAGCTGTACGGGGTCTCGCCGTACGCGGCGCGGAAGCTGCGCTGGAAGTGGCCGACGGACATCAGGGCGACCTTGGCGAGGGCCGTGACGTCCAGGGGTTCGGCGTAGTCGCGGTCCATGGTGTCGCGGGCCCTGCGGAGGCGCTTGAGGTCGTCGATCTGCACGGCGCCCAGGGTAGTCGCCCGGTCCGACGATCGGCAGAGGATGATTCGATCATCTCCTGACCATTCGTCACATTTCTCGCGCACCGCAGCATTCGGGTGAGTTCCGGGTGGGTCGGGCACCCGTCCGCGTGCCCTCCGCTGCTAGCTTGTGAGTCACGCGAGGGAGCCCGGTGGAGTGGCCGAGAGGCGAGGCAGCGGCTTGCAGGGCCGCGTACATGGGTTCGATTCCTGTCTCCACCTCCTCGCTCCCCTCGATGTGTCCGCCCCCGCCCGGTTGGCCGGGCGGCAGTCGAGGAAGGAATGGCCCGATGGCCATCGCCACTGTCAATCCGGCCGACGGCCGTACCGTCGAGGTCTTCGATCCGCTGGACGAGGCCGGTGTGGAGCGCCGGCTGGCCCGGGCCCAGTCGGCGTTCGAGTCCTGGCGGCTGACCACGTTCGCGCACCGCGCCGAGCTGATGCATCGGGCGGCGGAGCTGCTGGAGCAGGCGAACGACAAGGTCGCCCGGACGATGACCCTGGAGATGGGCAAGCCGCTGGCCCAGGCCCGGGCCGAGGCCGCGAAGTGCGCGAAGGCGATGCGCTGGTACGCGGACCGGGCGGAGGCGCTGCTCGCCGACGAGCACCCGGCGGACGCGGACGTGGCGGACTCGGGCGGCGTGTCGGCGTACGTCCGCTACCGGCCGCTGGGGCCGGTGCTGGCGGTGATGCCGTGGAACTTCCCGTTCTGGCAGGTGGTGCGGTTCGCCGCGCCCGCCCTGATGGCGGGCAACGTGGGCCTGCTGAAGCACGCCTCGAACGTGCCGCGCACGGCGCTCGCGCTGGAGGAGCTGTTCGCCCGCGCCGGGTTCCCGCAGGGCTGCTTCCAGACCCTGCTGATCTCCTCGTCCCAGGTGGAGGCGGTGATCCGGGACGAGCGGGTCGTGGCGGTGACGCTGACCGGCAGCGAGGGCGCGGGCCGCTCGGTGGCGGCGGTCGCGGGCGACGAGATCAAGAAGACGGTGCTGGAACTGGGCGGCAGCGACCCGTTCCTGGTGCTGCCCTCGGCGGACGTGCCGGCCGCGGCGGAGCGGGCGGTGACCGCGCGGGTGCAGAACAACGGGCAGTCCTGCATCGCCGCGAAGCGCTTCATCGTGCACACGGACGTGTACGAGGAGTTCCTGTCCGCGTTCACCGCGCGGATGCGGGCGCTGACGGTCGGCGACCCGACGGCCGACGGCACCGAGGTCGGCCCGCTGGCCACCGAGCAGGGCCGCACCGACCTGGAGGAACTGGTCGCGGACGCGGTCGCGCTCGGCGCGTCGGTGGCCTGCGGCGGCGGCCGCCCGGACGACCCGGCGCTGGCGGGCGGCTGGTACTACCTGCCGACGGTGCTGACCGGGGTCACCCCCCGGATGCGGATCCACCGCGAGGAGGCGTTCGGCCCGGTCGCCACCGTGTACCGGGTCGGCGACCTGGACGAGGCCGTCGCGGTCGCCAACGACTCGCCGTTCGGCCTGAGTTCGAACGTCTGGACCCGGGACGACGCGGACCGCGAGCGGTGCGTGCGCGACCTGCGGGCGGGCGGGGTCTTCTTCAACGGGATGACCGCCTCGCACCCGGCGTTCCCGTTCGGCGGGGTGCGGCGCTCCGGCTACGGACGGGAGCTGTCCGGTCACGGCATCCGCGAGTTCTGCAACATCACCACAGTGTGGTCCGGCAGCTGAGGCAGCGCGGGGGCCCGGCGCGGGAGGGCGCCGGGCCCGGGAGCGGCCGGTGCCGCCGGCTCAGGCGTGGTGCGGGTGGGCGTGCGGGTGGGCGTGCTCGTGGCGGCCGGCGAACTGGGTGACGAACGCGACGATGGTGACGCCCCACACCACCGAGAACACGATCAGCAACCAGAGTTGGCCCACCTGCGGGGCGACCAGGCCCAGGCCCAGTGACAGGGCGAGCAGGAAGACCAGCGAGGAGTTGTGCTTGGCGGTCAGCCAGGCGGCCAGTCGGCGGACCGGATTGGGCCGGGGCGTTCCGGCAGCGGTCGCGGGCATCGCTCTCACCTCCGCGGAGTTCGGCGTCAGTTCGAGTATCCCGCGTATCCCGCCGGTCGGCGCCCCCGGCAGCCCGAGTACCCTCGCAGCCGCACCGCCCTGCGCTGCCCTGCCCCCCCACCGCCCTGCCCTGCGCCGCCCCGCCCCGCCCTGCCCCGAGGAGGAACCGACCGTGGACGACGGAGAGTCGGGGGAGCTGCTGGCGGGCGGCCTGGCCAACGCGGGCGCGGTGCGGCGGCACGGCGGCACCGTGGAACGGCCCGCCCCCGCGCACGCCGGAGCCCTGCACGCCTTCCTGACCGGCCTCCGGGCGGGCGGCTTCCCCGGCGCACCGCTGCCGGCGGGCCCGATCGCGGACGGACGGGAGCGGCTGGAGTTCCTGCCCGGGGACGTCGCCCTGCCGCCCTACCCGGCCTGGGCGCTGAGCAAGGACGCCCTGGTCTCGGTGGCCCGCCTGCTGCGGCGCTGGCACGCGGCGAGCGCCCGCACCCCGTTCGACCCGGCGGCGCCCTGGCCGGCCGACTTCGCCGACCCGGAGGGCGGCCCGCTGCTCTGCCACAACGACGTCTGCCCGGAGAACGTGGTGTTCCGCTCCGGCCGGGCCGCCGCCCTGATCGACTTCGACTTCGCCGCCCCCGGCCGCCCGCTCTGGGACGTCGCCCTGACCGCCCGCTACTGGGTTCCGGTGCTCGACCCGGCCACCGCCGCCGAATCCGCCCGCGCCCACCTCGAACTCCCGCACCGCCTGCGCCTGTTCGCCGCCGCCTACGGCCTCTCCCCCGCCGACCGCCTGGCCCTCCCCACCACCCTCGAACAGGCCACCGCCGTCTGCCGCACCTTCGTCGCCCGCCGGATCGCCGCCGGGGACCCCGCGTTCGTCTCCTACTTCGCCGCGTACGGCGGCTGGACCCGCTGGGACCGGCTGCAATCCTGGCTGGCCGACCAACGCCCGCTGCTGGAACGGGCGTTGCGCGGGTGAGCGGGGAGGGTCACCGGGACTTCACCGGGGCTCCGCCGGGAGCAGGCGGCCGGTGAGGTGGTCGACGGCGAGGTGGGCGTGCAGGCGGACGCCGGTGGGGAGGGTGTCGTCGTCGAGGTAGAAGTGCGGGTTGTGGTTGGGGACGAGGCCGCGGCCGCCGGGGGTGGGGGCGGGGTTCCCGGCGGGGTCGAGTTCGGTGTCCTGGGCGCCGAGCATGAGGTACAGGCCGCCGTGGGCGTTGACGAACTCGGAGACGTCGTCGTAGCCGAGGGTCGCGCCGGTCTCCAGGACCCGGTCCTCGCCGACCACCCGGCGCAGCGTGGGCAGGGCGGCGTCCAGCCACTCCCGGCGGTTGTGGACGGCGGGGACGTCCTGGAGGTGTTCGACGGTGGCGGTGCAGCCGTGGGCCTCGGCGGTGTGTTCGGCGAGGCGGGTCAGGCGCCGCTGGACGTCGGCCATGTCGCTCTCGACGGCGCAGCGGACGGTGCCCCAGAGGGTGACGTGCTCGCCGATGATGTTGAAGCGGCCGATGTCCTCGAGGTGGCCGATGGTGACGGTGACGGGGTGGTAGGCGTCGAGCTGGCGGTAGAGCTGGCCGATGCCGGTGACGATCGCGGCGGCGGGCGGCATCGGGTCGACGCCCTGCCAGGGGGTGGAGCCGTGCACCTGGCGGCCGGTCACGGTGATCTTGACCAGGCAGGACGCGGCGTACTGGTTGCCGACCCGGTAGCCGACGTGGCCCTTGGGGTGCGGGGTGAGGTGCAGGCCGAAGACCATGGTGGGTTCGGGGTCGGCGAGGGCGCCCTCGGCGAGCATCTGCCGGGCCCCGCCGGTCTCGGTGACGGGCGGGCCCTCCTCGGCCGGCTGGAACACGAACAGCACGGTGCCGGGCAGTTGTCCGCGCACCCCGGCGAGGACGGTGGCGGCGCCGAGCAGCATCGCGGTGTGCCCGTCGTGGCCGCAGGCGTGCGAGA
Organism: Kitasatospora sp. NRRL B-11411; assembly: GCF_000721345.1. Classification (NCBI taxonomy): domain Bacteria; kingdom Bacillati; phylum Actinomycetota; class Actinomycetes; order Kitasatosporales; family Streptomycetaceae; genus Kitasatospora; species Kitasatospora sp. NRRL B-11411. The sequence continues at coordinate 43,517 of NZ_JOGH01000038.1, forward strand.
CCGGGAACGGGCCGCCGGGGTAGTCGTGGTCGACGGCCGAGGAGGCGAAGCCGGTGCCGCACAGGTCGGCCACCGGCAGCGCGTCGGTGTCGGCCCGCAACGCCACCACCCGCTCGCCGGGCCGCCCGCCGCGCAGCACCCCGACCACGCCGTGCCCGGCGATGCCGGTGCGCACCTCGTCCAGGCCGAGCGCCCGCAGGTGCTCGGCGATCAGCGCGGCCGTGGCCCGTTCGCGGTTGGACAGTTCGGGGTGCTGGTGCAGGTGGCGGCGCCAGGCGGTCACCTGCTCGGCGACGTCCGCACTGCGGCGGTCCAGCTCGGCGTACAGGGTCGTCGCGTCCACGGGCGTCCTCCGGTCTCGGTGTCCCCCCTGCTTTCTCCGGCATCGAGCGTACGACGCCCCCGCCCCGACGGGGCGTCAGCGCGCCTGGTGGGCCCGGTCAGGGCTGCTGCGTCGGCGGGGGCGTGGGGACGGGCGGGCCGGTGAGGAGGGTGCCGGTGTCGGAGAAGGGCCAGGCGTTGGGCAGGCAGCCGTGCAGGCCGAAGATCTGCTGCTGCATCACGGGGGCGGGCAGGCCGGGGCCGGGGCAGTCGACGTGGCCGAAGCCGAGGACGTGGCCGACCTCGTGGTTGACCGCCAGCGCGTGGTACTCCTCGGGGCGGCCGCGGTAGGACTCGGTGAGGTCGGTCCACCGCTTGACGTTGATCACGACCTGGTGGCCCGCGCCGCAGTTGACCTCGCCGCCGGTGTCCAGGCCGTACTGGCCGCAGATCCGGTCGGTGGAGGCGGGCGTGGCCAGGTAGACGGTGAAGTCGACCGGATCCGCAGCGACCCGCTGGAAGGTGCGGGTGCCGTCGGCGGACCAGCCGCGGCGGACGTCGGCGAGCACCGCGTCCACCTCGGCCGCGAACTGCTCGGGCCGCTCGGCCAGCCCGTCCTCCGCCCGCACCTTGTACCGGTACGCCTTCCCCCCGGTACCGGCGGGCTCCGTGCCGCCGCCCGCCGTGGTGAACGCCATCGGCGCGGACGCCGCCGGTGCGGCCGGGCGCCGCCACGGGTGCCAGACGGCCAGGGCGGCGACCACCGCCAGGGCGAGCAGGACGGCGAGCGCCGGTTTCGGCTTGAGGTGTCGGAGCATCGTGGAGCAGCGGCTTTCTGACGTGTGCTGACGGCGGTCACCGGACGGGTTCCGGTCCGGGCCCCACTCTGCCAGCCGCCGATCAACAGATGATCAACAGGGACGGACGCGAGCGGGGGCGCTGGTACGACCGGTGCGGCCGCGCGGGTCTGCCGATACGTGACTGATTCGGCCGCCCGCCCTCGCCGCCTACCGTCGAAGACGTCAGCCGGAACACCCCACGACACCCCACGGGAGCAGCAGATGACCGCCTACGCACTGGCCCAGGTCCACTCGGTGGAGTTCGGCCCCGACATCGTCGAGTACCTCGAGCGCATCGACGCCACCCTGGACCCCTTCGGCGGACGGTTCATCGTCCACGGCGGCAAGTCCGAGACGGTGGAGGGCAGTTGGGGCCAGAGCGGCACGATCGTCATCGAGTTCCCCGACTACGCGCAGGCCCGCGCCTGGTGGGACTCGCCCGCCTACCGGGAGATCCTGCCGCTGCGCACCCGGCACATGGTCGCCGACATCGTCCTCATCGAGGGCGTCCCGTCCGGCTACCGCGGCGCGGACTCGCTCAAGCACTGACCCCGGCTCCGGCGGCGCCCTCGGCCGCCGCCCTACCTGGAGCCGGTATCGGAGCCGGCGTCGGTGTCGGGGCGGCGTTCCACCAGCTGCCGGTCCACCAGCTGGTCGAGGACGGCCACGATGTTGCGGGCGTCCATGGCGACGAGTTCGGCCAAGCGCCGCTGGACCGTGTCGCCGTGCCGGTCCAGGGCGACCAGGACGGCGTACTGACCCTGGGTCAGCCGGTGCTCGCCGAGGAAGGTCGTCCAGGAGCGGGCGGTGAGGGAGCTCAGGCGGGCCAGCAGGAAGCCGGTGCCGCGTTCGAAGGCCGGTCGGCTGCCGCGTTCGGCGTTGAAGACCTGCAGGCGGCCGGGACGGGCGGGCCGGCGCCGGGCGAGGTGGAGGGCTGGGCGTTCGGCGCGGGCGCCCGGCCTGGCATCTCCGCGCCCTGATCCACCCTGCGGCGGGCGCGGTGCGGGGGCGGGCGGCGGCGGAAGGCAGAATCGCGGGTATGCGCACTCTTCTCGTCATCGGCATCGGCGCGGGCGACCCCGACCACCTCACCCTGGAGGCGGTCAAGGCGTTCGGCCGCACCGACGTGTTCCTGCTGCTGGACAAGCCCGCCGAGCGGCAGGACCTGATGCGGCTGCGGCGGGACATGATCGCCGAGCACGGCCGCCCCGGACACCGGGTGGTCGAGCTGGTCGACCCGGCCCGGGACCGCACCGCGGCGGCGTACGCCCAGGCGGTGGAGGAGTGGCGGGAGCGGCGGGCGGACCTGGTGGAGCGGGCGGTGGCCGAGGAGGTGCCGGACGGCGGGACGGGCGCGCTGCTGGTGTGGGGCGACCCGGCGCTGTACGACAGCGTGAGTGCCGTGCTGGACCGGATCCTGGCGCGCGGCCGGACGGAGTTCGCGTACACGGTCGTCCCCGGCATCAGCAGCGTCTCCGTGCTGGCGGCCCGGCACCGCACCACGCTGACCCGCACCGCGCGGCCGGTGCGGATCACCACCGGGCGGCGGCTGGCGGCCGAGGGTTTCGGGCCCGGCGCGGAGGACGCGGTGGTGATGCTGGACGGGCAGGCCGCGTTCGCGGAGATCGACCCCGCGGGCGTGCACATCCACTACGGCGCCTACCTGGGCACCGGGGACGAGATCCTGGTCGCCGGTCCGCTGGCCGAACTCGCCGACCGGATCGTCGAGTTGCGGGAGGAGGCGCGCGAGCGCAAGGGCTGGATCATGGACAGCTACCTGTTGCGCCGCACCGACGGCTGACCGGCTCCCGCCCGGCCCGTTCTAGACTGGCGACGCGACTGGTTCGCCCCGTCCGCCAGGCGGGGCGTCGTAAGAGGGAACCCGGTGACGCCTTGACTGGCCAGTCCGGGACTGCCCCGCAGCGGTGAGCGGGAACGACCGCCGTCATACGCACTGGGCCCGGGAGGGCTTGGGAAGCGACGGCCAGTAGGTGCCCGGGAGGCGTCAACTCCCCGGGTGTGCCCGCGAGTCCGAAGACCTGCCCGTTGCCCGGGTGCGACCCGTTCGCGTCCGGTAGCCGGTGACCTCGAGGGCGGGTCGGCACGGACACCAGGCGGGCCGCACCGGCCTCCGCCCGGTCTCGCCACCCCCGCGCGCCCTCCTGTGCACCGGTTCCAGGATCAAGGCTCGCGAGGAGAGTCCCCTTGACTACGACGTCCGTCGCCGCGGCGACCGTCCACGGATACCCCCGCCAGGGCGGGAACCGGGAACTGAAGAAGGCGATCGAGGGCTACTGGAAGGGCACCGTCACCGCCGACGCGCTGCGCTCCACCGCCGCCGAACTGCGCTGCGCCAACTGGCGGCAGCTGGCCGGGGCCGGGATCACCGAAGTCCCCACCGGTGACTTCTCGTTGTACGACCACGTGCTGGACACCACCGTCGCCGTCGGCGCCGTCCCGCCCCGGCACCGGGACGTGTACGCGGCCGACCCGCTGGCCGGCTACTTCGCGATGGCGCGCGGCACCCAGCAGGCGCCGCCGCTGGAGATGACCAAGTGGTTCGACACCAACTACCACTACCTGGTGCCCGAATTGGGGCCGGACACGGTCTTCGCCGCCGACTCTGCCAAGCAGGTCGGCGAGCTGCGCGAGGCGCTCGGCCAGGGCTACCGGGCGCGCCCGGTGCTGCTCGGCCCGGTCACCTACCTGCTGCTTGCCAAGCCCGCACCCGACGCACCGTCCGGCTTCGAGCCGCTGGCCCTGCTGGACCGGCTGCTGCCGGTGTACGCGGAGCTGCTGGCCGACCTGCGGGCGGCGGGCGCCGAGTGGGTGCAGCTCGACGAACCCGCGCTGGTGCAGGACCGCAGCCCGGCCGAACTGAACGCCGCCGCCCGCACCTACCGGGACCTCGGTGCGCTGACCGACCGCCCGAAGCTGCTGGTGGCCTCGTACTTCGACCGGCTCGGCGAGGCGTTGATCACCCTGGCCAAGGCCCCGGTCGAGGGCCTGGCGCTGGACTTCACCGGACCGGCGGCGGGCAACCTGACCGACCTGGCGGCCGTCGGCGGCCTGCCCGGCAAGCGGCTGGTCGCGGGCGTGGTCGACGGCCGCAACGTGTGGATCAACGACCTGGAGAAGTCGCTCGCCACCCTGGGCACCCTGCTGGGCTTGGCCGACACGGTGGACGTCGCCCCCTCCTGCTCGCTGCTGCACGTCCCGCTCGACACGGCCGCCGAAAGGGAGTTGGACCCGCAAATCGGTCGCTGGCTGGCCTTCGCCCGGCAGAAGGCCGCCGAAGTGGCGCTGCTGGCCCGCGCCCTGCGCGACGGCACCGGCGCCGTCACCGCCCAACTCGCCGCCAACCGCGCCGACCTGGCCTCCCGTACCGCCTCCCCGATCACCCGCGACCCGGCCGTCCGGGCCCGCGCCGCGGCCGTCACCGAGGCCGACCTTCGCCGCGATGCCCCCTACGCCGTCCGCGCCGAAGCCCAGCGCGCCCGGCTCCAGCTGCCGCCGCTGCCCACCACCACCATCGGCTCCTTCCCGCAGACCACCGAACTACGCACCGCCCGCGCCGAGTTGAACGCCAGGCGGATCGACGCGGCCGACTACCGCAAGCGGATGGAGGCCGAGGTCCGCGAGGTGATCGCCTACCAGGAGCGGGCCGGGCTGGACGTGCTGGTGCACGGCGAACCCGAACGCAACGACATGGTGCAGTACTTCGCCGAACAGCTCACCGGCTACCTCGCCACCCGGCACGGCTGGGTGCAGTCCTACGGTACCCGCTACGTGCGGCCGCCGGTGCTGGCGGGCGACATCTCCCGTCCGCAGCCGATGACCGTCGACTGGTACCGCTACGCGCAAGGCCTCACCGACCGCCCGGTCAAGGGCATGCTGACCGGTCCCGTCACCATGCTGGCCTGGTCGTTCGTCCGCGACGACCAGCCGCTCGCCGACACCGCCCGGCAGGTCGCCCTCGCCCTGCGCGACGAGGTCACCGACCTGGAGGCCGCCGGCGCCGCCGTCATCCAGGTCGACGAGCCCGCGCTGCGCGAGACCCTGCCGCTGCGCCGGGTGGCCCGCCTACCTGGACTGGGCTACCGACGCATTCCGGCTCGCCACCTGCGGGGTGCGCGCCGACACCCAGGTGCACACCCACATGTGCTACGCCGAGTTCGGCGACATCCTGCGTGCCATCGAGGAGTTGGACGCGGACGTGATCTCGCTGGAGGCCGCCCGCTCGCACATGCAGGTGGCCCGCGAGCTCGCCGAGGCGGGCTACCTCGCCGAGGTCGGCCCGGGCGTGTGGGACATCCACTCCCCGCGCGTGCCCTCCCCCGAGGAGGCGCTGCGCCTGCTGCGGGCCGGACTGGCGGCGATCCCCGCCGAGCGCCTGTGGGTCAACCCGGACTGCGGCCTGAAGACCCGCGGCTGGCCCGAGACCCGGGCTTCGATCGACAGCCTGGTCACGGCCGCCCGCACCCTGCGCGCGGAACTGCAGAACCGGCGGATCGACTGACGAGGTACCGGTCCGGGCGGGCGGGCACACCGCCTGCCCGCCCGGACCGGCCGGAGCGATCGAGGGGGCGGCCGATCGCCGGACGGGGCGGGGCGCGGCGGATCCGGGTCGGCGAGGAGGTGCTGGTCGTGCTCCCCGAGCGGGAGTCCGAGTCCCCGCTCGCGAACCGGCGCCAGGTTGGCGCATGCAGCGCCCGGGTGCGCGCCCTGCAGCACGCCTTGGCGGAGGCGCCGTCCGAGCCGGCCACCGCGTTCTGGCGGCTGGACGTCGCCCCGCTCACCGTCACCTCGCTCAGCGGGCGCGCCGGGCGCTGGAACCTGCGCTGCGGCGGTCCCCTGACATCTCGTCAGCTGCCGTAGTGCAGCGCGACGGTGTCACCGACGTTGACAGTGGTGACGCGGGTGGCACGGGTGGCTTTCGCTCGTGGTGCACGGCCGACAGGGCGGCGTACTCGACACCGCTCCGGTCGGCCGTCGTCCTGCTCGCGACGCTCGTCGCGGCCGCCCCGACCGGACCGGGGGGGCGGTCGGGCCCGCGGACCGGTCGGCCGGGGTGCGGTTCAGCGGCCGACCTCCCGGGCGCGCAGGTCGTCGACGGTCTCGCGGCGGATCAGCAGGCGGATCCGCCCGTCGCGGACGGCCGCGACCGCCGGGCGGCCGACCAGGTTGTAGCCGGAGGCCATCGAGAGCTGGTACGCCCCTGCGGACGGGACGGCGAGCAGGTCGCCCGGGCGGAGGTCGGCGGGCAGTTGGGCGTCGCGGACCAGGACGTCGCCGGCCTCGCAGTGGCGGCCGACGACGTCGACCGGCCGGGTCGCCCGGGCGCCGATCCGGCCGAACATCCGCACGGTGTAGGGGGATCCGTACAGGGCGGGGCGCGGGTTGTCGCTCATCCCGCCGTCGACGGCGGCGTGGGTCCGGCCGGCCGAGTGCTTCACCGACAGGACCCGGTAGACGGCGACCGCGGCGGGTGCGGCGATCGCCCGGCCCGGCTCGACCATCAGCCGCGGGACGGCGAGGCCGTGCTCGGCGCAGCGGGCCCGGAGGCGGGCGGTGGTCGCGGCGGCGAGGCGGGCGGGGTCGAGCTCCGGGTCGTCGGGGAGGTAGCGGATGCCGTGCCCGCCGCCGAGGTCGAGTTCGGGCAGTTCGACGCCGTGGCGGTCGCGGACCTCTGCCAGGAGGCCGACCAGGCGGTCCACCGCGGTCAGGTAGGGCTCGGTGTCGGTGATCTGCGAGCCGAGGTGGCAGTGCAGGCCGGTCAGCCGGAGTGCGGGCTGGGCCAGCACGCGGGCGATCGCCCCGGCGGCGTCGCCCCCGGTGAGCGGGAAGCCGAACTTCTGGCCGTCCACGCCGGTCCGCACGGCGCTGTGGTGCCCGGCCGCGATGCCGGGGACGACGCGGACCAGGACGCGCTGCGGGGTGTCCGCGGCGGTGGGGGCAGCGAGTCGGGGGATTTCCGCGAGGTTGTCGATGACGATCCGGCCGACCCGAAGCCGTCGGGCGAGGCGCAGTTCGTCCGGGGTCTTGGCGTTGCCGTGCAGCAGGATCCGTTCGGGCGGGAAGCCCGCGCCGGTGGCGAGACGGAGCTCCCCGGCCGAGCAGACGTCCAGCCCGAGGCCCTCGTCGGCGATCCAGTCGGCCATCGCGCTGCACAGGAACGCCTTGGCGGCGTAGAACACCTCGGCCGTCGGCAGTGCGCGGCGGTAGGCGCGCGCCCTGCTGCGGACCTCGCCCTCGTCGAGGACGTAGAGCGGGGTGCCGAAGCGGTCCGCGGCCTGCGCCACGTCGACCCCGGCGATCTGCAGGCCGCCGTCGCGCCCGGGCCTGGCGGAGGCGGGCCACGGGCTGCCGAGCGGCGGCCCGTCGGTGAGGCGGGCGGGCCGGTGGGGCGCCGCGGAGGGACGGCCGACGGCGGGGACGGGAAACGTGGTCACGGTGCGGGGCTCCTGTCGGGGACGGGGCTCGACGGCTGGTCGGTCGGTGACGGAACGCGGCGGGACCGGGCCGGGCGGGCCCCGAGCGGATCCGGTTCGTCCTGCCGGCGGGTCACCGCTGGGGTGCCAGTTCCCGCTCGGTGCCCACCGCCGCGGGCACCGGAGTGCCGGCGACCGGCGCCGCGACCAGGGCGGGGTCGGTGATCACGCGGTGGACACCGAGCGGCTCGGTGAGTGCGCGCAGGGCGGGCCCGGTGACCTCGGCGCACTCCTGGTCGGGGCCGAGCACGGCGTGCAGGGCTTCCGCGGTGCTGAACGCGACCGCGCAGCGGGTGCCGTCACGGTCCCGGAACAGGCGCAGGACCTGGGCCGGACCCGCGGTGCGCACCGGCACGTGCCGCAGGGAGCGTTCGCGGGGGTCCTCGGGTGCTTCGTCTTCGATGGGCATCACACGCTCCACGGGGATCGTCCGGTGTCCGGTCAGTCCACGTAGTGCATGGCGTGCCGGCAGTGCGCGGTGGTCCGGCGGTCGTCTTCCCGGGCGTCACCGGGGCGGCCGTCGGTGCCCTCTGCCGTGCCGGGGCCGAATACTGTTCCGCTCAGCAGCTGTCGGAACGTCGCGCCGTCAGGCGGGGCGGGCCGGCCGCGCTCCGCGGCCACTGCGGTGACGAGTTGGGTGTCCGTCATGGTCCCGGTTCCTTCCGGTCGAGGCGAGGAGCTGGGTGTTCCTGCCCTCCCTCCCAGTGGAGCCCCTTCGGCCGCCGGTCGGAGCGGTCCTTGACGCGTGGCCTACGCGCACCGGGGCGGCCTTGACACGACGTTGACGTCTGCCGGGCTGCCCGCCGCGTCCTGCGGGCAGCGGCGCCCCCGCGGCAGGGCGGTACGGGATCCCGGTCGGCCCGGGTCGGCCGACCGGGACCCCCGGGCGCCTCGAACGGTCGGCACCGGCACACTGCACGTCCGCTTCGGCGTCGCACCGGGCGCCGGCAAGGCGTACGCCGTGGCCGCCGGGGAGGCGGCTGTTCGTCGCCGCCTCCCCCATCACCGCCGACGCCGCCGAGCACTCCGGCCTCCTCCGCGACCGCACCGCCGTCATGGGCTCGCACGTCGAAGCGCAGGAGCGCCGGCCCCGGCACCCTCACCCCCAGGGCCACGGTGCGCCTGCTGCACGCCACCGTGCCCATCACCTGGCTATCGCGGCAGCCCTGACGGGTCGTCTAACGGCGCGTGCGGTAGGCAATGGTTCGCGGCACACGTCACCACCGATTCTCCTCCGCACCGCACCCGGGCCCGCTCCCGGACCGACGGCGGGCTCAAGAGGCGCTCGGCGTTGCTTCCCTGTCGAGTGCCGGGTCCCGAGCATCAGGGCTGGGAGGCCGGGGCGCGCTCGGCCTGGCCCCGAGGAGGACTCCGTGATCCGCTGCCCGAAGCCGACCCCGCCGCCCCGGCCCGCCGCCGCGTCATCCTGCTCATGGGCCGTGCTGCCCGCCACATCGGCTTGACCACCTTGGTCTCCGGCCAGGAGTTCTCCGCCGCCGGATCGCGCCACCTCGCCACCGGCACCCGGCTCGACGACGGCGCCTACATCGCCGAGTGCATCGACCTGAACCTGTGACCGGCCCCTGCCCGGCCCGGGCGGTCAGGGGCCGGGGTGACGATCAGAGGCTCGGCAGGGCAGGCGGCGGCCAAGCGGTGCAGCGCATCCGCTTCGACCTGATCGGCGCTCAGGCCCCAGCGGGCCTTCACTACCGTCCAGTCGGTCAGGTAGGCGCAGCGGTAGCCGGCCTGGGGTGGCTTCCCCAACACGCCGGCCCATCGCCGTAGTCAGGAGCTCGTGTAGCAGACAACCCGCCGATCGTACTTGGCGAAAGAGGTGCGGTCCGGGTAGATGAGGCCAAGCCTCACCCCGGCTGGCAGTTCGCGCCCGGCCCGTGCATCAGCGCAGGCGTCCTCGGCTGCGGCCTCGATCAGACTGTCCGCCATCATCGCAAGGCTGGGTGCGCCGTAGACCTGAGCGTCATGTCCCTGGGCACACGGGACCAACCTGACCATCTCCACTGACCCGTCGGCCGCAAGTGGTGCCCACGTGAAGCAGTCCCCGCTCCTCATGTCGAACACGCTTGAGTACTGAGCCGTGGAGACTCGTCCCGTCGAATCGCGGTCAACCCCAACGCCCGGTGCGGCAACCACATTGACCAGCACCCCTGTCCACAGAACCGACGTGACCAGACCCAACACGGCAAGCCCCCGCCCTGGCTGCCCACTGCGCCGAGTCTGCATCAGCCCGAACACGCCGAACCCAAGTGCGAACGGCACGAGCCCGAACACACCGGATATCGCCGACCAGAGCGCCAGCCGGTTGGTCCCCATCGGCGGCCCGTCGTCCTCGACCCGCCCAGCTCCCCAGGACACCACCCGTGGCTTTGCCTGCGACATTCCTACCCCTTCAAGCACAGAAGCCGGAGATTACATGCTCTGAGCACCAGCGCCATCCTGTCGCGCGTCGGCTAAGTTTGCGGCCATGTCGTTCTCGAACGAACCGATGGCCTTCGCACGTGTAGGTGAACACGGGGTTGGTTGTCACGCGGCGAGCGCGAGCTTAGCCGTGTGGCGTCGGTGTTCATAGTCGTTGGGGCTGAGACCGCGTTTGAGATCTCGTGGTTCGGTGGGTGAGAGCGGTCGCGGGCCTGGTCGGGTGGCGGGGCGGCCGCGGGTGAGTCGGCGGACCATGATG